>JAFGUD010000157.1 GCA_016938685.1 Bacteroidales bacterium
ATTTGGTATTACAAGCAAGTAATGCCGATTGACTTTAAAACCGATTTTAAGAAAATGAAATCGGTTTTTTTAAAGCATTTCGGTATATAATGAGAAAAACTCGTAACCAATAACATTACAAATTCGGACATTAGAAGCGACTGAGACATAAAAAAACGCCGAAAAAATCGGCGTTTAAATTTATAATTTAAAAAATTAATCTTCTTTTCTTTTTTCTTTGTTTTCTGGTCGCTCGTTGCGCTCATTGTTTTCAGGACGTTCTTGTCTTTCAGGTCTTTTCAATAATGCTTTCCTGGAAAGCTTTAATTTACCTGAACGTACATCAACCTCAAGTAATTTAACTTCAATTTCTTGTCCAACTGTTAATTCTTTTGAAACATCTTCTACTCTTCTATGATCTATTTCAGAAATGTGAAGCAAACCTTCTTTTCCGGGTAAAATTTCAACAAAAGCACCAAATTCCTTGATTGACTTAACTTTGCCCAAATAAACTTTTCCTTTTTCAGGTTCTGTTACAATTCCTAAAATCTTAGTTTTTGCTGCTTCTAATCCTTCAGCATTTAAAGCTGAAATAACAACAATTCCTTTTCCGTCTAATTCTTCGATAGCAATTACTGTTTTAGTTTCTGCCTGAATACCTTGAATCATTTTTCCACTAGGACCAATGATAGCACCAATGTATTTACCGGCAACTTCCATTCTAAAAATCTTTGGAGCATGAGCTTTAAAATCTTCACGAGGCTCACTAAGAGTTTTCAAAATTTCGTTCAAAATATGCATTCTTCCTTCGTTAGCTTGTTTTAAAGCTTTAGTTAGAATTTCATAAGAAAGTCCATCAACTTTTATATCCATTTGACAAGCAGTAATACCTTTTTCTGTTCCTGTAACCTTAAAATCCATATCTCCAAGATGATCTTCATCTCCCAAAATATCAGAAAGAACAGCCCATTTGCCTGAAGCATTATCAGTGATTAAACCCATAGCAATACCTGAAACAGGTCTTTTCATTTTAATACCGGCATCCATAAGAGCAAGTGTACCTCCACAAACTGTAGCCATTGAAGAAGAACCATTAGATTCCAAAATATCTGAAACTATACGAATTGTATAAGGACAATCTTCGCTATCGGGTAACATTCCTTTCAAAGCTCTAAGAGCAAGATTTCCATGACCAATTTCTCTTCTGCCAACACCACGTCTTGGACGAGCATCTCCCGTAGAATATGGTGGAAAATTATAATGAAGCATAAAAGTTTCACTTTCTTGCACAAGAACCTGATCTATAGTTTGTTCGTTCATTTTAGAACCCAAAGTCACGGTACACATAGCTTGTGTTTCGCCTCTTGTAAAAATTGCAGAACCGTGAGTAGCGGGCAAATAATCCACCTCGCTCCAAATAGGTCTGATTTCATCAGTTTTTCTTCCATCTAAACGAATTCCTTCGTCAAGAATAAGATTTCTAACTGCATGTTTTAAATTATCATGAAAATAATTTTCAATTAAATTCAATTTATCTTTATCTTCACTACTCAAACCAAGTTGTTCAATAAAATCATTTTTGATTTTGTCAAACAATTCTCCTCTTTCACTTTTAGAAGCAAATGAAGTTTTAGCAGTTTCGTATATTTTATCGTAAGTTTCTTGTTTTACCATTTCCTCAAGTTCTTTGTCTTCAGGATCTCCAACATAATCGCGTTTTTCAGTAGAACCAACCATTTGAGCAAGTTCAATCTGAGCCTGACAATGAACTTTAATAGCAGCATGAGCAGCTTTCATAGCTTCAAGCATTTCAGCTTCTGAAACCTCGTCCATTTCTCCTTCCAACATAAGAATATTATCTTTGGTTGCACCAACCATAATATCAATATCAGCTATTTCTAATTCTTCAAAAGTAGGATTAATGATAAATTTTCCATCAACGCGAGCAACTCTAACTTCTGAAATAGGACCATTAAAAGGAACATCTGAAACAGCAAGAGCAGCAGAAGCAGCAAGACCGGCAAGAGCATCAGGCATAATAGATTCTTCGGCAGAAATAAGTTCAATATTTACAAATGTTTCAGCGTGATAATCTTTTGGAAAAAGCGGACGTAACGCACGGTCAACTAGTCGAGAGACAAGAATTTCGTAATCAGATGGGCGTCCTTCTCTTTTTCTAAAACCGCCAGGGAATCTTCCAAAAGCAGCAAATTTTTCAGTATATTCTACAGAAAGTGGCATAAAATCAACATCAGGTTTGCTCTCTTTTGCAGAAACAACAGTAGCTAAAAGCATAGTATTTCCTTGTCTTACAACTACTGATCCATCAGTTTGTTTAGCTAAAACTCCGGTTTCAATAGTAATAGGTTTTCCGTCTCCTAAATTTATAGTCTTTGAAATAGGTATTGGTTTACTCATAAGTATGATTTTTTTTTGATTAGATTTAGTGGGGCTAAATCTTATAATTAATAAACAATTTTTGTTTTCCGTTTTATGGCAATATTATAAAATTTCGAGCTTTTTAAAAAATAAAACAGAAAAAACACACAGCTCTACAAAAAATTCTTGTCATAGTTCAACAGGAAAAGGGCTTGTTCTACAACAATTTGAAGGTAATCATTCAAGGGCAGGGATAAAGAAAAAAATAAAAGGAATAAATTCCTTTTATTTTCTAAGACCTAATTCTTTGATAATTGCACGGTAACGTTCAATTTCATTATCATGCAAATAACGAAGTAAACTTTTTCTTTTTCCTACTAATTTTAACAAAGCACGTTGAGTGCCAAAATCTTTACGGTTTTTTTTGAGGTGCTCGTTTAAGTGATTGATTCTAAACGTGTAAAGAGCTACTTGGCTTTCACTAGAACCTGTATCAGTTTCACTTTTACCGTATTGTGTAAAAATCTCTTTTTTCTTTTCGCTTGATAAATACATAATTATTACGCTTTAAATAGTCTTTTTATTTTTTGAGTGTGCAAAAATACTAAATATTTTTTGAATGCAATAATTTTCCTCAAAAAAAATCTATTATTTTTCGATTTAAAAATTTTAAACCTCAAAGATATGCTAATAACTTGTCAAACAAAAATTCAATTATCTAATTTTTAAATTATTATTCCCCGATCAAAATAAAAGAACTCCAAAAATACGGGTGTGCATATTTACCCTCTTCAATCATTTGGAGTTTGGCTTTTCGTAAGTGCTTAGAGTACATCCCCCTAGCCCCCTTTTTAAAAGGGGAATTTAACAAATTATCATAAAAACTTGCCATTAGTTCTTTTGTGCGTTCGTCGTCAACTTGCCATAGGGAAACAATTAAATTCTTGGTTCCGGCATACAAAAGAGCTCGCGTTAAGCCTATCACACCTTCGCCGTCAGAGATTTTTCCAAGTCCGGTTTCACAGGCAGAAAGAACAACTAAATCGGCGTTGAATTTTAAATTATAGATTTCGCTTTGGTACAAAAAGCCTTCATTTTGTTGTGTTACATTTCCAAATAATTCGGCTAATGAATCCGAGTTAGAAGTTGTATCTTGTGCTAATAGAATAGCAGAAAGTTCTGGTTTTTCTTCGTTTACTAATCCATGAGTGGCAAAATGAATGATGCGGTAATTCTGCAAATCAGCAGTTTTTACAGCATTTTCACTTGCTTGTTGGTGTGTTTTAGAAACCGCTTTTAAATTATGCTCATTAAATAAATTAAAAATACTTTCAACTTCATTTTCGGTGGCAGGAATAGGAGTTATATAGTCACCACGCATAAAACATCTAGTTGAATATTCTAACATTTGACGTGTTTGGCGAGTTGTACCGGAAATATTTTCATCGTCAAATACAGGAGCAAAACCAATCCAATCATTCATAGGACTAATTTCAATTTTTTCAGATTTTTCTTTTGGTCTGGTTTGACAAAACAAAGTTGCCGAATAGCTATAACTTATTGCATATTTTTTTATCAGAAAAGGCATTTCTGCAAAATATGTTTCACTTTGCCAATTTGTCCAATCAGCAGAGTATTTTCCAGTAAGAAAACTTTCAAACGGTATTTTTGCAATTTCTCCATCAGGCACTATAATCAATCTTTTCGTTCTGTTTTTTTTCAAAAAATTTTGAATTTCTTCAGGGAAAAATAGATTATAAAATTCAAAAGCTAATTTTTGATATAAATCAACAGAATTATGTTTATTAGTTGAAACCTCAGTTGTCAAAACATTAACATCAGAAATACTTGACCGAAACAATTCTATTTTCTTTGAAAAATCCTCATTTATAGGCACTTGAATAGCCATTTTATTTTTTATACTAATAACAAAAATAGTTATCACATTTGCTCCAATTGTATAAGAAAGTAAAGTAGTTTTTTTATCTAAATTATTTTGTAATTCACTAATAGAAACCGGAGTAGTATTATATTTTAGGTCATAGTATTTAGGAAATTCAGTTTCAAAATAATTTATTAGAGAGTCGTACGAAATTCTGTAATTGAACAACTTAGCAGAAAGTTGAATCTGCTCATTTTTATCGCTACTTTGCACCAAAAGGCTCTGTGTTGTAGAAATAATATCTCTCAGAGTATTTTCTTTTTCTAATAATTTTTGAGGAATTCCGGCATATTTCTGAGCTTCGGCACCTGCAAGCGCTTCGAGTAATACAGAAGATTTATTTTTTTCAGAAAAATAAAAAGCCTGTTCAATATCATCGATTGAAAATTGATTATTAAGCAGTAAATCAATAGCTTCAGTATAAATTTCAAAAGCTGTATTTCCAAGCCAAAGCTTATCGCTTTGATTAGTTATTTGTTTGCGTACATTAGTTATAAGGCTATCAGCACAAAGATATAATTCTAAGGCATATTCATATTTATTAGACAAATCGAGGTCTTTTACGTTAGTTTTTGTTATTATTTCAGTTTTACCAAGAATACTAATTATCAATTCATGAAAGTTTGCGTAATTTTTTGTAGAAGGGACAGCATAGATATTATAAACATCATTAAAATCAAAAAGACTTTCACACATTGCCAAATGATAAAACTTAAACGCGCTATTAAAATCAGCTAAAAAACTATAAGTCAGCGCAATACTATTATAAATAGAAGCAAAATCCACATTATTATCTCCTAGAAATTGTATTCTTATTTCTAAAGCTTTATCATATAATTCAAGAGCCTTTTCAAATTTTTCTTGTTCTGTGTAAATTAAAGCTATATTGTAATATATATCAGCAACATCAAGACTATTTTCACCTAAAACTTCAGAATAAATAAAGAAACTTTTATCATAAAAATGAAGAGCATTATTATAATCCCCTTTATTTGCAAAAACATTTCCAATATTGTTGTAAGCATCAGCAATTTGCAAATCTTTTTCATCTAATATTGTAAGTTTAATTTTAAGGCTTAACTGATAATATTCCAATGCCTTATCATATTGAGACATCGTATTGTAAACAATACCAATATTATTTAAATTTGCGGCAACATTCAGACTATTTTCACCATCAACTTCTTTGTTAATGTCAAGACTTCTAAAATAATAAATAAGAGCCTTTTCAAGTTCGTATTTTTGCAAAAAAATGTTTCCGATATTTCTATAAGAAAGAGCAACAGACGAATTGATTTTTCCGATGAGCAAAAGTTTTAAATTCAAACTTTTATAATGATTCTCCAAAGCCATGTCGTAATTCGATATTTCGCTGTAAACAATTGCAATATTATTATACAATTTTGCTACTTCATAATTATTCTCACCATATAAATAAATCAAAATATCAAGACTTTTTTGATAATTTCTCAAAGATTCATCAAATTCATTCAAATAATAATAAACTAAACCAAAACCTTTGTATATCAATGCTGTCTGATGATTTTTTTCACCAAGTTCATCTATTGCAATTGGAATTATTTCAGATAATATATTCAAAGAACTATCAAATTCAGCAATAAGATTGTAATTCCAAACGACATCGTAAATACATCCCACATATTTTTCCCAAATTTGCTTGTTATTGGCAACTTCGGCTATTTGTTTGTATATATCCGCTGCTTTCAAAAAACAAAAAGTTGAACTATCGATATTACCTTCGGAGTAATAATAATTTGCTAAATCATAGTATTCAGACGCTAAAGAAGTATCTTGAATATTTTGAGAAAAAACAGGAAAGATATTTACTAAAAATAGCACTAGGATAAAAGATATTCTGTTCATTATATAAAATTTTGCACTAAAATTATAATAATGAACCGAAAATAAAATAAAAACAGAAATATTATTTATCCAGAAATAAAAAAATAGTTTTTTACGATAGAGAAATGAATAAATAAATCTATATTACTGTAAAAAAATTAAAAAAAAACTCTCAACAAAGTTGAGAGAATAATTTTAAATTTCGATAAATTCAAATTCTATATCTGCAAGGTTTTTAAACCTTTTTCCCAAAAGTTGCATATCTTCGTCAATAGCTTCGTAGTACCATTTAATACTTACGTCATTATTTTTGCTAATATCTTCTAGCGCCAGCAAAAGTTGTATTATTTGTTTAGCTGAAGCACTATTGACATATTCTAAGTCAAAATCCACAACAGTTTTTTCAAGTGCATTTTCGCCATATTCCTTAAGCCATTGTATAATAGGATAATAGAATTCGTAGGCATCTTCCGGCACAGAAATTTTCGAAATTTTAAAAGTATTTTGATCCGGGTCAAATATTACTTCCGGCGTATCTTCTGTCGCTTGTAAAATCAATGGTTCCATTCTTAACGTTTTTTATTTATGACCGTAGTTTGGAGGATGTAAAAATACAAATCTTCTTTTAATTTATGAAAATTATATACTAATTTTTGACCGCTCTTTATTCTCAAGTCAGGTAAACCTAGCCCAGACTTCTTGGAAGTCACTGAATCTAAGTCAAGTAGAATCTTATCATAATATTCATTTAAGTCCTCTTTAGACAACGCATTAACTTCTAAAATTTTCTCTTCTAATGATTTTGCATCAGATTCTTTAACATAATTGCCTGATGTAAGAACAAAATCTCCGTTTTCTTTTTGTTGGACAAAAAATATTCCGGGTTTTCCGTTTTCAACTTCATCATTTGCTCCATGTTTTATTATATTCTGAATCATTTCAACCATCACATTTGAAAGTCTGATAGTTGTAATTGACATATTCAATCTGCCCTTAACAATTGAAAGAAGGCTCAATAAATTTTCTTGATTAAAAAATCCATTGAAATACAATAGTATATTTTCAATAATAAGACTAAGGTGTAATTTTTTTATAGAAATCAGGAATTTTCTAAGCTTCAACTCCTGTACTTCATTTTCCAACTCATTTTCCTTTGTTGTTGGAATTTGAGTTTGCAAATAGAAATAAGAATAATTTTCGTTTATCAGCTCAAAACTTGAAATTAGTTTGTTATCAGATTTCCGAGCCATTTCAATTAGTCCTAATCCGGCTCCGCCTTTATCACTGATAGCTCCACTGCGTAAAATTTCTTTATGAAATTTTTTCAACTCATCTTTTTCAAGACTATTTATTTTATTTATTTTTTCTTTTAAACCAGGAATTTTATCATTTAAAACCAAATTACCGGTAGTAACATAATAGCGGTCTTTTTGTTTTTGAATTGCAAATATTCCCGGATATTCTTCGTTTGCGTCTTCAATTTCATCTTGATGTCTGGAAATATTTTGCAGTCCTTCCACCATGATATAATAAATTCTTTTTTGAATTGTAGAAAAAGGTACTGCTTTTTGTATATTGATATCGGCAAGCGTTAATATTTTTTTAGTAATATTATGCGTAAAATACCCTCTATAAACATACTCAAAATCCTGTTGTTGTACTCTGGAAAACAGATTAAACGCTTTGTCGAATAGATTGTCATCAAACATAGTCCTTGATATTGAATTTTGGCTAATTTAATTATTTATTTTTATTCAGCAATAAAAATGCCGTTTTTTTTGAAAATCTTTTTTTGTGATTTTTTTTGTTTCTTTGTGGCTTCAAATTTGTGAAGTTTTATTGTAAAAAAAAAATTTGTGAAAAAGGTATTAATACTAGAATCAAAGTCTGATCAGGCAAAAACATTTCACTGTTTTTTAAAAAAACAGAAAGAATACGACATTACTCTTTGTCCAAAAGGAGAATGTGACGGAATAGAAGGATACGATTTTGTTATTCCGTCGGGAGGAGATAGCACTTTCGATTATGTAAAAAAACATGGAAATTTTAAAATTGGAGAGCTTGAATATTCAAAAAATAACCTGATTACTTTTGATAAAATAAAAACCTTAAAAATTGTAAGCGATATTGGAGTTCCAATTCCTGAAACATATACTGATAAAAACAAAATTGATTTTTTCCCTTTTTTCTACAAATCATTGCGTGAAGAGGGTTATCGAGAACGAGGAATTATAAGGAATAAAGAAGACTTAAAGAAACTCACAAGTGAAAATGTTTTTTATCAAGAATTTATTTGGTCAAAAGGCACTTATTCTGTTGGTTTTTTAGCAGACCGAGGAAAATTAATTACTCATTTTACTCAAAAAGAAATTCTGAGTTACCCTTACCATGGTGGCTCCGGCGTTATTTTGCAACGTATTGAAGATCCAACCCTACTTAAATACACTCAAATGATTATTGAAGAAACCGGCTATTCCGGCTGGGGATTGACTGAATTTAAGTACTCTAACCGAATTAAAGATTATGTTTTTATGGAAGTTAATGCTAAATTTTGGGCTTCTATTAAATTCGCTATTTTCAACAACCCTTTGTTTCTTAAAATTCTTTTAGATATAGAAATTGCTCCAAAACCTATCGAAAGAGTTCTTTATCTCGACCGACTTATTCTTTCGGAATTTACGGAAATTAAAACCGCATTCCCTTATTTGTTCAACTCAAGAATTGTTAAAAGCAAAAATATTATTACCGCTGTTAAAGATAGACTTGCAGGAAACAGAATAAAAGCTCAACGAATAAAAGTGATGAAATAAAAAACAGAGAATAATAGAATAATAGAATAACAGAATAACAGAATAATAGAATAACAGAATAATAGAATAACAGAACAACAGAACAACAGAATAACAGAATAATAGATATATTTAAAGGTGAAGACCGAATGACTGAGGACAAAAGACTGAGGACTGACTACAATCTAACTCCCATTATTAAAACATCATCTATTTGCTTTGTTTTTCCTTTCCATTCAAGGTGCTCTTTTAGGAGAATATCTTTTTGCTCATCTGCTGATTTTTGATTTATTTCCAAGAAAAGCTCTCTTAAACGACTAATCATAAATTTTTTCTTTCTTGTTCCTTTTCCACCAAACTGATCAACATAACCATCAGAGAATAAATATATTACATCACCTTTTTGATAATCAATTACATTATTTGTAAAAGGTTCATAATTATTTTTAGAAGACACACCTATTGGCATTTCATCAGCGTGATAATCTGTTAAAACGCCGTCTCTAATATGAATAAGCTCGTTATGAGCACCAGCAAAATGAAGTTTATTTATTCCAGTTTCAACCATACAAAAAGCTAAATCAATTCCATCAGAAGTTTTTTTATCATCTTCTTTCTGACGAAGAGACATTATAAGTTTTTCTCGCAAATTATTTAGCACAATATCAGGACGAAGAGCATCGAACTCAAGTTTTGTAACTATTTCGTTGAGCAAAGTAATCCCAAGCATACTCATAAATGCTCCCGGAACTCCATGACCGGTACAATCAGCTGCGGTAAAGAAAATTTTACTACCTATTTTGTAAGACCAATAAAAATCACCGGAAACAATATCTCGTGGCAAATAAAGCACAAAACTATCAGGCAAATAAGAAAGTAAAATTCTGGTTGAAGGTAATGTAGCTTTTTGAATACGACTTGCGTATAAAATACTATTTTTAATACTTTTGTTTTGCAGAGCAATGTGTTGTTCTGCTTCTTTTATTTCCGAAATATCCGTATCAATTATAATTACCTGTTTCACTTCATTGTCGTAATCGAGAATTGGCGTAATATTTGAATGAATCCACATCAGTTGTTTATTTCTGGCTGTGCTTTCATGTTCAAAAGTCAGCGATTTTTTCTCAACAATAACTTTTTTGAAAGTACTAGAAATTCCTTTGTATAAATGAATATTTTCTATATTGCTATCTATCTCATTTCTAAGTAATTGCAAAGTATAGCCGTAAAGTTTGGTAAATCCGGCGTTAATCCAGTCGAAGTTCCCTTTTTTGTCTAAAATAGAAACAGCATTATTGGTTTTACTAGCAACAATTGATAATTTTTCGAGTTCAAGATTTGCTTTTTCGAGTTCTTCTGCCTGAGTTTCAATTTCACTTTTTTGATGTTCAAGAACATAATTTTGATGTTTCATTTTTCTATAGTTCCTAAAAATCCACACGGCTAAAATTATGATAACGCCTAATAAAAATCCAAATAATATAAGAGCTAATCGTTGTAGTTTGATGATATCGCTTAAAACACCAAGTTCTTTCTTTTTTTCTTCAATTTGTTTGTTTACTTCATCAACTTCGGCAATTTTTTCGTCTATAATTTTACTTTGTTCTTCAAATCTAGATTGCATTTCGTCAATTCTATTTTGATAATCAAGTATAGCCTGCTGTTTTTCAACAAGTTCAATTTCTTTGTTTGCAAAACTTTCCTGTTGACGAATAAGTTTTTGTTGTGCAACGTGCATTTCAGCAATTACATTTTGCAAATTACTTTGTTGCTTTTTAATTTCTAATTGTTTGTTCTCTATTTCACGTTGTTGGCTATTAATTTGTATTTTTTGTTCGTCTATTTTTTCTTGTTGTTCGTCAAGTTCTTTTATAGTATTTTCCAAATCTTTTTCTTTTTGAACAAGATCGGTTTGAACTTTTTGCAAATCATTTTTGGCTTCTTCGAGCAATTTTTTAGCATTTAAGTCAATCCCATTTAATTCTTTTAAGGCAATATCGACGTTAATGTTAAATTTACTAAGATTCTCTAGATAATATTCAAAACTAACAAAATCACTGGATTCAGAATTCACAAAATTAATTGTCACTTTTTCTTTTTTGTTCCAATTATTTGTAAACAAAGCAATTGAGGCATTTTGATTAGTACTTGCACCTAATAAATCGGAATAAATTTTATCTAATTCGCTGTTTTTCTTTTCATCAACAATTACAATATCGTAATCATAAATTGTTGATGGATCATAGGGAACATAATCAAATTTTAAACCTGAAAAAAACTGATTGGGTTTGGCGGCTTTTAATTTTTTTACAAAATCGTCAGAACAGCCATGAGTAGCGATAACGTAGTTCATTTTATTGGCATCACCCGAAAAAATCAATTTTTCAAATATTTTATAAAATAAGTTAGCCTTGTAATCATCTACGGTTTGAGCAGTTGCAGTATTTCCAATCAACAAAATAATTGCAAACAAGGGAAATAATATTTTGAGTTTTATTTTCAGCATAATCTCTAACTGCAAATGTAAAGTTTTTTTTTCAATTATCTATACTTAAACAAAAAATCTGCCTTTTTTAATCTTTCAACAATATTATTTCCATTTTCTATCTTTTTCCACTTTAAATCAATTATTTCAAAAGCAAATTTATTCTGCATATCTCCAATATCCCAAATAATAAAATCGTCTTCATAATCTGTAAATTTTTCAGAATCCAGAATATTTCTAATTACCGAAATATCAGTTGTAAATTCTTTGTTATTTTGTTTAATTGTTACATTTTTAAAAATATAATCGCAGAATTTTAACTTAACATTCATCGGAATATCATTGTAATCTTTAAGTACGAATTTTTTGAAGTTTTGTTCAACTATTGAATAAAAAGCATAAACCAAGCTTAAAAAATAATATTTCCTAACTTCCTGGCGATGTTCATTACCAAGAATATAACCTGCTTCAACTAAAATTGTACTGATTCCTTTTTTTTGAATATTATCGCCAAAAGCATTGGGCATAAATGAATCGTTGTATTTTGCAACCTGATTAGGAATATAGTTTTGCAACATTCTAAAAATGTCGGCAATAACAAGCATAGATTTTGTTCGTTTTTCGTTGATGGTTTTTGGGTAATCAAAAGCAGGAGCAAGAAACGATAAAGCAGAAGTTTTGTTGCTATTTTCGGGTCCATAGTAAATTTCCTGATCGTGAAGATTAAAGCCAAATTCCGGCATTATTTCATCTGCAATTTCATTCAAAATAATAGATTCAGGTGCTGTTAATTTCAACGCATCTCTGTTTAAATCAATTGATTGAGCATTTCGACGTGTTTTTTTTTCAGCGCCATCAGGATTCAACATTGGCACAAAATAAAATGTACAATTTTTTAGTAATTTTTGTCTGTATGAATTTAATTCGTCATCGGCTACAAAAAAATTCAGAATGTCAAAAATAGCCATCGTTCCAACAGCTTCATTCCCATGCATTTGCGACCACAGAAGAATTTTAGTTTTCCCCTCGCCTACTTTTATTTGATAAATATTTCTATCCTCGAATGATTTTCCAAGAACTGTTATTTCAAAAAAATCAGCATTAAGTTTTGATACAACTCTTTCAATATCAGCATATTTTATTGTTAATTCTATTAGATTTTGCTCTTTGTAGTTATTGTAATTTTGTAGTAATTGGTTTATCATAAATAGTCTTTGTTAAAATGTAATTGCCAAAACTTGATTCATGTGAACGTTTGCTAAGTTCTCAGATGTGTTTTTTTGATGTCAGATTTTTAAATCATCAACTGATATTTCAGAAAAAAACTCAGTAAATAACTCTTTTTCTGATAACCTGAATTTAAGCTGATTTATGGCGAAATGAATAATATCAAAATGATCAAATGCCAATTCGGGCAAATCAGTGATAGTAAACCAATTTGCATCACTTGCATCGTCAAGTCCTTTTGCTGAATAATCGGCATTAATTAAAGTCCAAAAAACAACGGAAACTGTTCTTCCGCGTGGGTCACGATCAACTTTTGATGCTGTAATAAGCTGCTCAAATTTTTTAATTTTCAAACCGGTTTCTTCTTCAAGTTCTCTCGAAACACAAGTTTCAACTGTTTCATCCATATCTACAAAACCACCCGGTAAAGCCCATTTCCCTTTAAATGGCTCATTTTTACGTTGAATTAAAAGAATTTTAAGCTTTTTTTGTTCTTTGTCAAATCCAAAAACCAAAGCATCTGTTGTAAGAGCAGGACGTGGATATTTATATGTGTACATTATTTTTATAATTTTAAACGCAAATTTAAAAAAGAAAAATGAATTGAAATAAATAATTTTATACCGATACGCTTTTAGTAATTACTAATACCGATTGCACATTGAAATTAGTCCAAACTTCGCAAAAACTCGGTTGAACTAAATC
>JAFGUD010000024.1 GCA_016938685.1 Bacteroidales bacterium
GCGGGGATGGGGGTTACGAATCAAGCAGCTTCTACCTTCTGCTTTTGGTTGGGGGTTGGGTGGTGGATGGAGAAGTGGGTATTGACGCTATATTGCTATAACTTTCTAATAATTAATGAATTTCTCAAGTTTTTTCATTATCAAATTTGTAGAAACTTTATAACTTTCTCCTTTAATCCAAAAGTAAATGTATGTTCCCGAAGAACTGCCAGATGATTTTTTATAACTAATAAATAATTCATCTGAAATAGTAAAATCATGATAAATTTCCTCATTCACCCTTGGCTTCTCTTTTTTAATCCTGTCTATAAGAATTTTATAATTATCTAAAATTAACTTACATTGTTCCATGCTCAACTCTATGTATGTTATCTCAGCAATAACTGTGTTATCTCCTTGAAATTTTTTCCTTGCCATATAATATTTGTCTGCAGCAATTATCAATGCCTTTTTATTGCCATATTTATATCCTGTCAATTCTAAATATGAACTTCCCCCAGATGAGGTGCCTTTAAAAACCGAATATGTTCGAATTGTGCTAAACTCATTTACTTTGTGATTTTCAATATTATTCTTAATTTGCTTTTCGGTGATGTATCTTGTTTGCATGCAACTTGAAATCATTATTACCAAAACAGCTGTAATTGTTAAAATTTTTTTCATTTTATTAAATTTAAGTTTTTGCTTACTCTATACGGTTTTCAGCATCTCCGTTGGTTTTCTATAATGAATAAAATCATTTTTTACATCTCATAATCAATCCTTTGCAAAAATAAACTATATCTCCAAAAGTCCAAATTTGGCACTCTGTTTTTAAATCCGTTTTACCAAACCGAGCTTTCGTTGCTGAGCCAAAAATAGGTATTTTGGAGAGTTGGGGCATAATTTTTTAACAGGCAAATATCTTTGTTTTATGCTAAAAGAGTAGGGAGGTGCGGGGTGGCGTAATTATGACCTTCTTCCGATAGCAATCGGAACTATGATCTGCGAGTCGGTTTAAGGGTGGTTATTATTAGTAGTTTTTTATTTCTTTGAAAGTATCTCAATAATTCTAGTTAGTTTATCCATCAAATCAGGCGTACTAACTCCATTTTCTTTTTCATCGTGCTTTTCTCTTTGTCTAAGAGGGTCTTGATGAATCTCTCCTAAAACTTGCGTTAAATAATCTGCAACTTTTGTTGAATCCCTTTTCTTAATCTCTTCTGTATATGCAATTATTGATTTTGAAAGTACTGATTTATAAGCATAATCTTCTAAAATATTCTTTTGTTTAACATATTGTTTTGCACAAAAAGTTGCCCCCGTAATCGAAATTGCAACTGCTACAACTCTTCCAATTATTGAGCTTATAGCATCAGGATGCTCAATCCATTTTCCACTTACAATCCAAACTGTTAAGGCTAATGCAGATAGAATAAATACAGAAGCACCAATCATCCAATTGCGTAAATTTTTCTTATCATTTGATGATGTGAGATAAGAAGAGAATGCAGCACTGACTCCTTCTGCTGATTTAAGGTTAAGTGCTTTTTCGGCTTGATTTATCAGATTATTAATAGTTTCTTCTTTGTCAATTATTTCTTGAGCTTTAGTCTGCAGTTCGGCAATCGCTTTCTGATGCTCTTCGACATTCGTATGAAAAGCCGTTATTTTTACTTTTTTATTCTCTATATCTTGCTCTGACTTTGAAATGTTGTCAAAAACTATTTTAGTATCACTACTAATTTTATCTGTTTTAACTTTTTCTGTTTCTAAATCCTTAATTTTTGCAGCTAGGTTTTCTGATAAAAGATTAAGGTTTTTGTATACATTTTGACTTTTGCTAAATAATTCACTTGCCTTTTCTATGTCATTAACAAGTGTAAAATATGCCTTCTTAACCTTTGACAATTCTTTTAATTCAGTAGTATAGTTGCCGAAATCTTTTAATCTTTCTTGAAGTTTAGCAGTATCAATTATGTCTGAAAGGTTCATTATCCCAGTAAATATCGCTTGTGCAAAGGCAGCTGCATTTGGATGTGCAGCATTATATTTAAATTGTGGTTGAGATATTTGTGATAACTGAGTAACTAAACTTTTTAATGTATTATGAATTTGTTGTCTTTTTGTAAACGAAATTTGCTCATCTAAGATATTGTTTTCAATGGATTTAAGTAAAATATCCTTACTTAAATTATATAAATCAATCGCTTCTATAATAGTTGTTTCATTGAACGAGTAATTTGGATTAGTCTGCTTGAATTGGTCTATTTGCTCCCGTATAGCTGTACTATTAAGCCATTTCAAAATATTCTGCGTAGTTGGTTTCATAAATTATTGTTTTTGTCAATATTTAGCATGAAGTGTATTGTCTTGTAAAATTCTGACTAACGTCAATTTTAATATCTCATAATCAATTAATTGCAATATTAAACTATATCTCTAAAAGCCCAAATTTGGTGATTTCCTCTTGAATTCATTTCCCCAAACTGGGCATAAATTTGAATTCAAAAATTATATTCCAAATAAATGTTGCATAAGATGTTGATTTTATAATTGAGGCCAATTGCATTTTAAATTTTAAAAAAGTTTAAAATGTAATGTAGTTTTTCATTTTTAATAGGGTATTTATCAGGAATAAGCCATCCTGGAATTTCACCGATACCTGAATTTCCTAAGAATGGAATTTTAAGGCCGTTTTTCTCTCTTTTTGTCAATGCTATTGAAAATTTATGAGGCATACTCAAATTAGATTCTAATAGGAATTCTAGCAATTCTCTTAATAAGGAGTTGTTAATTTCATTAATGCTTTGTTTTCTAACTCCGGAACCTGAACCTGATGTGATACTATGTATTCCAAGATAGAATTTTTTAATTTCAGAATTAGGAATTTCATGAAGGTTTTCAACTATATTTTTTGATAAAATATATCTTTCTGTTCTCCATTCTTTATCTTTTTGGTAGTAAACTTCTTTAAATAACTTGAAATATTTTTTTAATAAATCCTTATCAAATATCTCTGGCTCCTCAATTAAATAAGCAGACTTTATTTTTGTTTTAAAAAAATGACAAAAAGAATCAAAGACATATGTAAATGGAAGCTCAGTATTGTTTTCACGCTCTAAAATACCTTTTACACGGTAAAACTTTTTAAGCGTTTCGTTATAGTCTTCGCTTAACTTATTTGATATTTTGGCATTTTTATATCGTTCTTCTTTTAAAGGAATTCGATAAAATGTTTTATAGTAATCTATAATCTTATAATTTAGCTTTCCATATGAATCTTTTTTTAAATCAACAAAATATGTTTCAATTCTTTCTAATTCTTCTGTCGTTACTATATTATATTCCTTATTGCTATAAATTCCGCTGTCAGTAAAGTTTGAAGAACCGATAATCGCTACTAATCCTTTTCCATCTTTTTTGAAATAATAGATTTTTGAGTGTAATGAGCTATCATCATAAACATAAATTGTTTGATTATTATTTAAAGACCTAAAAAGTTTTGTAAATAAATCTGGGCTTGCAGGATATGACAATCTACATATCAATGTCATTTTAAACTTATGTTCTATTAATTCAAATAAGACATCGTTATGGCTTATGAATGGTGAACAAATCATAACTTCGTCTGATTTTTCGATCCATTCTTTTAACACGTCTTTTACTGTTATTTTTATATTATCGATTATCATAGGTGTATATTTTAGGTATTAGTTCGTATCAAATTTCATAACTCAAAATCTTTATTTTACAAGCACATAATTTCATAAAATTGGTCTATCCCAAACAACTTCTCTCCTTCCAAAATCTACCATACTTCTATCTTTTATTTGATTGTGTAATCATTCAAACCGCAAATACACCTTTTTTAATTTGCAAGATTCTATTTTAGCAGGCTATTTTGTTTTTTTTGAATCAATGAGGTCTTATTGGCTTTTCCAATCTTTGCTCATTCTGTTTCACACAACTTGCTGTTTTATCTTATCTTTCAGATTTAAGAGTGTTTTGGCTATTTACTCGCGAGGGTTGGATTTATCAATTCCCACAAAAAAGGTCGTTTTTCGCTCCGATTATTGTTCGATTATTGTTCGGGTACTGTTCGTATAGAGTTCGACTGCGTTTTTAGGCCGTTCAAACGGTTTTCAAACTTTATTCAAACCTCACTTAAACGCTGTTTAAACCATGCTTAAATTTTCCGATTTCTTCAAAAAATTCTCCAAACTCAAAAGGGAAGGTAGCCCAAATGCGGAATTTGGTGGCAACATGCGATTTTATACGGTAACCGACAGAAATAATAGCATCGAGATTATAAAAATCAA
>JAFGUD010000158.1 GCA_016938685.1 Bacteroidales bacterium
ATTATACAAAAAATAAAATCAAATGTCAATGAAATTTTAAGCTTAGGATAAGTTGTCATAGAGTTTCTTTATTTAATACTTTTTTAAAAAAGTATCTTAGAGAAAAAATGTGATTTGAATGACGGATTGGAAAATGATAGATTTTGAAATAAGTTCCCAAAATGGGGTCTAACCCCAAAACTAAGCAACTATTTCATTTGTATAAAGTAAATGATTATTTTTTGCTTTAAGGTGTAGTGAATCTGCACTGAGTTCTAGCCCACTTTTCCAACATAATGCACCAAAATCTATAAAACAAGATTGAAAATACTGTTTATCATGCAAAGGATTAGTTAAAGAAGTTTTAGCCTTCAACAAATAGCTAAAATCTAAAGTAGCATAAGTTCCATCTGAAAAAAATAGTTTTAAACAATAATCCTCTAGTGGTTCTATTTTGATAATATTAATCATTGTCTGCTCCTTGTATTTTTTCTAAAGGTTCAAATCTTTGTGCTAATTCCCAGTCATATTTTAATTCATCTTGATGAATTAAAACCCATTCTTTTACTATATTTAAAGCTTTACGCGGTAAATTACCTTTAATTATCTCACCTGTTATTATTGACACTAAAGCAACATATCCTTGATACTCAACATGAATATGCATAGGTGGATGATCATCATGATACATACGAATGGTGATACCAAAAAAATACGAAATAATCGGCACTACAAACAACCTTCTAAATTTTTATTAATTTTAACATACTTTTTCTAAAACACTATCAAAAAACGGACTAAGAAAAGAGGTTGCAATTTTCAATTTTTGGAAAATAGAATCGTTAAGGTTTTTACGTTAAAAAAACACAACTGTTTGAGACGAAGTCGAGTTCCGCAAGATTCCCTATTTTTTGATAACGGAAAAAGGATATAGCAAATCAACTCGCCATTCTATTTTTTCGAGGAAACTGCACTTCGTTTGTTTTCCGATACTTTTTTAAAAAAAAGTATCATACAAAGAAAGTGTAGTTTGAATTAAACATATTAAAAATAGAAAATTTTCAGATTATATTATAGGAGGGGGAAGCGTTTAAAGACCGCTTCCCAAGTCTTTTAATGCATTCTAGTAATGATAATTGAAACTAGAAGTATTATGAAGATGATGCGTGTCACTTTATCCTCCTTTTGTAGTGACGTTGGACGCACAGACAATAAAAAAGGCAGAAGGTTTCGCGATTCCTTCTGCCTAAAGCTGTACGCCCTGTAATCACTACAAAGTATGACAACATCATCATTCAAG
>JAFGUD010000159.1 GCA_016938685.1 Bacteroidales bacterium
ATTAAAATCATAATTAATAAATTTAATAGTTAACAAAATTTGTCGAAAATTAAAATAAAACACAATATTTACCAAATTATTTTTGACGAACTGATGAAAATCATAAATAAATTAAAAATATTTAGCTTTATTTGTAACAACATTTCTGAGTATTTTATTGTATAAAATACAAGGAATCAAACTATTACTTATCCAAAGGCGTTCTGATGGAAAAGAAAATTGCAACTATAGTAATTTTGATAAACCACGATACTGACACTCGAAAATTGAACTCAATTTTGTCAGATTATGGTATGCACATACTTGGAAGACAAGGTATAAATATTGTGCACAGAAAAATATCAATAATATCTTTAGTTCTTGAAGCCGATACAGACATTATTGGTGCTCTTTCCGGAAAGCTTGGTAGGTTACAAAACATAAAAGTAAAAACAGCAATGGTTAACTTAATCTGAAAATTTTTACAGTTCACCATTATAACTTTTTACTACTAAAAAAATAAGCTAATAATTTAAAAAAAATAACAAAATGAGGTACGAGCCACAACAATACAAAATTAAAGATGAACCTATGCAACCTTTTATTGATGCAGATGAAATTTGGGACATCATTACTAAAAATCAAAATCCTTCAAAAGAACAAGTTGAAAAAATAATTGAACACTCACTAAATAAAAATAGGCTTTCGCTCGAAGAAACAGCTGTTCTGCTAAACACTACTGACCCTGAACTTATTGAAAAAATTAAAGACGGTGCAAGAACTCTAAAAGAAAGAATTTACGGTAATAGAATAGTACTTTTTGCTCCTTTATATATTGGTAATTATTGCACTAATGATTGTGCTTATTGCGGATATAAAGTTACCAATAAAGAAATGAAACGCAAAACATTAAACCACGATGAACTTGTTAATCAAGTAGTTGCTCTTGAAAAAAACGGACATAAAAGATTAATCCTTGTTTACGGAGAACACCCTGCGTATAATGCAAATTATATTGCCGAAACTGTAAAAACAGTTTATGAAGTTAAAGAAAAAAATGGCGAAATTAGACGAGTTAATATTAACGCCGCTCCTTTAGATATTGAAGGATTTAAAATTGTAAAAGATGCCGGAATAGGAACTTATCAGGTTTTTCAGGAAACTTACCACCCAAAAACATACGATATTGTTCACCGTTCCGGAAAGAAAAAAGACTACAACTGGCGTTTAACTTCGTTAGATAGAGCTCAAGAAGCAGGGATTGATGACGTGGGTATTGGTGCACTTTTTGGATTATATAATTGGAAATTTGAAGTAATGGGACTATTACGTCATGTTAACCATTTTGAGGCAGTGTACAATGTTGGACCTCACACCATTTCATTCCCCAGAATTCAAAATGCATCAAGCCTTGATATTGATAAATCTAATATTGTTTCTGATGAGGATTTTACTAAACTTGTTGCTATTCTGAGACTTGCTGTTCCATATACAGGCCTAATTCTAACCGCCAGAGAACCTGCACATATTCGCGACGAAATTATGCGTTTTGGCGTTTCTCAAATAGATGGTGGTACTAATATTGAAATGAGCGGGTACACCAACAAAAACGAAAAACAAGATCTTGACAGCGAACAATTTGAAATATGCGACACCAGAACTCTTAGTGAAGTAATTGAGGAACTCGTTGAAAATAACTATATTCCGTCCTTTTGCACTGCATGTTATAGATTAGGCAGAACAGGTGAACATTTCATGGAATTTTCTGTCCCTGGATTTATAAAAAGATATTGCACACCAAATGCAATCCTTACTTTAAGCGAATACGCTGAAGATTACGCAAATGAAGACTTAAAACAAAAAGCTTATATATTGATAGATAAAGAATTAGAAAAATTAGGAGATCATGCAGAGGTGGTTAGAAAGAAATTGAAGAAAATTAAAGAAGGAAAAAGAGATTTATATTTTTAAAAAAAATAATAGTTTAATAGTTTTATTTATGAAGAGGCGTTTTTTTATTAATGCCTCTTTTTTATTGTTGGTTTGAACTTAAAATTTAATAAACTGATTCTCTAAGATGAAAAATCAGCCAACAAAATATAGAACACTTATTTAACTGATCAAACTGATAATCAATGATATAAATAAGTACAATCAGCCAACGAAAAATAGAACACAGATCAAACTGATAATCACTGATACACAACAAATTAAACATTAAGAAAAAAATCTCAAAACATCAACTATTGCACAAAAACTTCAGTTAGGTGAAATTAATTTTTTTAGTATATTTGCAAAAAATTTTCAATAGATGAACATAGGCGACAAAATACCTGAATTTAAAGTAAAAGATTACAAAGGAACAATTATTTCAAACGAAAGTTTAAAAGGACGAAACATTGTAATATTTTTTTATCCTAAAGACGGTTCACCTGTGTGTACAACAGAAGCTTGCTCTTTTAGAGATAATTACGAAGAATATTTAAAATACGACTGCGAAGTAATAGGAATAAGTGGAGATTCTGAACAAAGTCACAAGAATTTCGCAAAAAAATACAACCTTAATTTTCCTCTAATAACCGACGAAAACAACAAATTGCGAAAATTATTTGGGGTAAAATCAAACATATTTGGACTACTTCCCGGACGCGAAACCTTTTTAATAGACGCTAAAGGAACAGTTAGACTAATTTTTAACTCGCAACTTAATGCAAACTCTCACATAGAAAAAACAATCAATTTCTTGAAAAAATATTTATCAAAATAATGAAAGACTATATAAAAAATGAAAGACTTTAAATATACAGAAAAAAAAGATACCCGTTCAGGTTTTGGCGTTGCTTTAGACGAATTAGGTGAAAAAAATCCAAATGTAGTAGCCTTATGTGCCGACTTAACCGGATCTTTAAAAATGAATAACTTTGCTAAAAATTATCCCGAAAGATTTATCCAAACAGGAATTGCAGAAGCTAATATGATTGGCTTAGCTGCAGGTTTAGCAACAAGCGGAAAAATACCATTTGCCGGAACTTTTGCAGTATTTGCCTCCGGTAGAACTTACGACCAAATACGTTTAACAGCAGCATATTCAAACAAAAACGTTAAAATTGCAGCTTCGCACTCAGGTATTTCAGTTGGCGAAGACGGTGCAAGCCATCAAATGATTGAAGATTTAGCACTTATGAGAGCTCTACCCAATATGGTTGTTATCAATACTTGCGATTTTAACCAAACTAAAGCAGCAACTTTAGCAGCCGCAGAATATGTTGGTCCTGTTTATTTACGCTTTGGCAGACCCAATGTGCCCAATTTTACACCCGATAATCAAAAATTTGAAATAGGAAAAGCTGTTATTTTAAACGAAGGTTCAGATATTACAATTATTGCCACCGGACACCCTGTTTGGCAAGCCGTTGAAGCAGCTCAGGAACTTGAAAAACAAGGAATTTATGTTGATTTAATTAATATACATACCATAAAACCAATTGATAAAGAAGCAATTATTAACTCTGCAAAAAAAACCGGAGCTGTTATTACTGTAGAAGAACATTCAATATACGGAGGTTTAGGAGATGCTGTTGCAAACGTACTTGTTCATAATCACCCCGTTAAAATGCAAATGATTGGAATTAACGATACTTTTGGTGAAAGTGGCACAACCGAAGAATTATTTGAAAAATATGGTTTGACAAAAAATAATATCATTGAAAAAGCTAAAAATATAATAAAAAATAAATAATTTTTAAAAATTAACCTTGCAAAACAAACCCGGATAGGGAAAGTACACTAAGTTTAAAGAAAAAAATTCATGTTTGATAAATTAAGAAAAATAATACCGGATTTTAGTAAAGCAAAGGTAATAGAAGGAATTATTAACCCCGAAGTTCATTTGGAATACATTGAATTTTCGGCAAAAATGGTTAATAATACCAACGAACAAGAAATAATTTCTATTTCTGATAATATTTTTGACGAGAAAATTGAAATTGACGAAAAAAAACGACTTTTAGTTTTAATGGCCAAAATTGATGATGTTCATATTTTTAGAAAATTACAAAAATATTCCGAAAATCCTGATAAAGAATTATCCGATTGGGCATTTATTGCTCTCCAGGAAAGCCAAAGCTTAATACAAAGTAGCCTTCTCGGAGAAGAACAAATCCTTATTTCTACCGGATTAGGAGGAAAAGGAAACAAATTACGTTTTTTTATTATAGCACAAACAGAAAATAACGAACAAATTACCAACATTCAGAAAAAAATAATATCTAATGAAATAGAATTTGCATTTAAAAACAACGATTGTGAACTTGAAAAAATAGAATATGGTGACTATTTTTATACAATTGTGGGACTTTTCCCTTTTAATTTTGAAATAATTGAAATAACTTTAAGTCAAATTTTTGAAGAAGTTAAAAATTTTAACATAAATATATCTGAAAAATACATCATCACTAACGTTAAAATAAGCGACTTGAACGAAAGTGCCTTGCTAATTAGAGAGATGGAACAAAAAGCAAAATCAGGTGAATTTGATAACAACGAATTTGAAAATGACCTTTTTGATGTTGATGATGAAGACTTTGAAAACTTATTTGATGAAGATGATTTTGATGATTTCAACGAATACTTTGATGATGATGACGATGAAGACGATGATGAAGATGAAGATGAAGATGAAGACGA
>JAFGUD010000160.1 GCA_016938685.1 Bacteroidales bacterium
ATGTGATAATATCTTCCATTTATACCTGTTTTATATGATTTTACAAAGATAATAAAAAACATCGTTATCTTAAACCAGAGCCTAAATTATAGAAAAAAAAGCTTTCAAATAATAAATAATGGCGAGTTATATGATGGTAAGTTTAATAAAAAATTTATTAGCCTAGAGTATGAGATGTCTGAGCCAAATAATACAGTTCCTCTATTTGTGAATGAAAAATATAAGATTTCTTATTATAAAAATTTAAAATATAATATTGTTTCAAAAGGTGTTTGTTTATGACGTGCCTTGCACTATCCGAATAAAATCGGAAATAATGTTTCCCAATATTCGGATTCTTTACTAAAAATGGGGCTTTCAGAGCTTCATTTATTCCATTTCGCTACGCTCCATTACATAAATGAAGCTCTCAAAGACTGGTATACTTTTGATGAATAAGAGTGGTATACTTTTTATGAATAGTAACAGCGATAGCGGTCTCACGAGTTTATGAGTAATGATTGAATAATTGAACTTAGCGATAGCGGTTTCACGAGTTTACGAGTAATGATTGAATAATAGAATGATTGAATAATTAAAGACTGCCTACTGAGGACTGGAAGACTGGAGCCTGAGGACTGAAAGACTGCCGACTAAGGACTTAGGATTGAAGACTGAATGACTGAAAACAGAAACTAATTATGGAATAGATTTTGATAGTTATAAAGTTATGCCTTACAGAAGATTACCAAATACTGATGCTGCTCGTTTAAAAGCAATGAAAACTGCAATGTTGAGAGCAAATATAGACAGGAAAAACAGTCCTTTGTCTGCTAAAATTGTTTACGAATTACCTTTGTTAATGGCTGAATTTAATCAGGCAGTTCAAGAATATAATGATTCATTTGATTCACAAAAAAACAATAAAAAAGAGCATAAAATGTTAATGCAGAATTGTAAGCTTTATGTTTCTCATTTTATGCAAGTGATGAATTTTGCTGTTTTACGTGGTGATTTTGACAAGTCAATACGCAAATTTTATGACTTACCAGTTAATTCAGCAACATTGCCAACTATTCAAACTGAAAAACAATTGGAAAAGTGGGGTAAAATTTTGGTAGATGGAGAACAAAAACGTCAACTAGAAGGTGGCAAACCAATGCAAAACCCTAATTTATCAACACTTATTGGAAGTTACGAAAAATTTATTGATTCTTTTTATTTACAAAAAAGTTTACAAAAAAGAACTGCAAATGCTCAGAAAAAACTTGTTCAGATTCGCCCTAAAATAGATGATTTTATAAAACTCCTTTGGGATGAAATTGAAGCATTTTTTGAAAAATATCCGCCAATAATCCGTCGGGAAAAGGCAAAATCTTATGGCATAAACTATGTTTATCGCAAAAATGAAGAAAAAATTGAATTAAACGATTTGTTAAATTTCGGTTAATAATCTTAGTCTAAACTTATTCCTGCTCTGGTCGACTGCTCAAATATTTCACTAAACTGTGACGGAGTTAAATCCATAAAAAAGAAAAATATTGGATTTATAGGTTCTCCTTTGTATCTGATTTCGTAGTGTAAATGGGAAACAAGAGATTTTCCGGTAGTTCCAACATAGCCAATTAAATCTCCACGTTTTACAATTTTGCCGTTATATACCGAAACTTTATCTAAATGATGAAAAACAGTAGTAAAATCTCCACTCTCAATTTCAATTACATTTCCAAATTCTCTTTTCCCAACCCCGGATTTAGACACAACACCATCAGCTGTTGCAAATACAGGAGTTCCGCTAGGGGCGTTAAAATCAATTCCTGAATGAAAATCGGGAGTATGGTAAACCGGATCTAATCTTTCTCCATATCCATACAATAGTAAATTTAAATTTTGGTTTGGAACGGGCTGAATAGAAGGGATATGATTAATATCTTCTTTTTGTTCCTCTAGTATTTTCATTAAGTCTTCAAAACCTTTTTCGGATTCGCTCAGATGATTAAACAATTCACTTACCTTTTTGTTGTTTTCTTTTGCTAGTTCCTTTGGTTTTTTGTCTTGCATTTCTTGTATAAGTTGGAGCTTTTTGTTTTCAGGAGGAGCTGTTCCAAACATAATTTTGTATAACCCATTGTCTTGTTTTTCAAGCAATTGAATGTTTATTTCATTCTGTTTGTATATCGCAATCATTTTATCGTATTCTTGTTCGATAATTTTATTTTGATGTTTTAAATTTTTCTCAAAAGGAGTATCGGTAAAATAAGACAAGGCAAGAAAAATTACGATACTTAAAAGTACGATTGCTACAAATTGTGTTAAAACAATTTTTAAAATATGGGTTGATTTGCTATCTTTTTGAAAATCAAGATTATCTATATTAAATTTGAATTTTTTTGACATATATGAACAAAATATAAGATGTGTTTTGTGATAAAATTATGCAAATTTACAAAATCATTACAACCTTGGCAAAATGTTTTCCTTAAAATATGTTGTAAAATATAATTCTAGCTTGTTAATTGGTATTTTTAAGTAAATATCGCCCGATCTTGTTGCTCCAAAATCTCCTGAGGCAATAGTGAAATAAAAATATTCATTTGTAAAATAGTATAAAGGTTCTAAATAAGTTAATTCGTCGGAAGGTATTCCGTTTTTTTGTAGCAGAGCATAAAATTCATCTTTTTTACTTTTTTCAATCACATCAAATAAATGAATCTGCCATTTTTTTTGATAGTCCCAAATAATGTAAGATTCTGAACTCCAAGTGCTTGCTCCGCCTGTGTAACCGCCAATATAATTAGCAATGCAAATGATATTTCCATCGTTAAAAATTACTTCCTGATCGTCAAAATCGTACCAATCCATTGCCGAAAATTTAGCATTTTCATCGAAGTATAGTAGCTTTTCAGGTAAAATATTTTCATAAAAATAATTCCCGTTTTTGTCTATCTGTTTGAACAGAAAGTTCATTTCCGGGACAATACTAATATCCATATCTTCTAAAATTACGGCAGAAAACCCAATTTCATATAAAAAATCAGTGTCTTCAAAAGTAATTGAATAAGTTGTGTCGACAGAAAAATAATCAATTTTTTGAGAAGAACTATAATCAGCAGTAAATATAAATAAATCAGCTGATTGTGGCGGATAGAATTCTATTTCGGCTGTTTCTGGAGTTATTTTTTTAATAACAAAGCCAATAGAATCGTTTAATCCGTATGCTTGAACTTGAATATTATTTTTGTCAGTTATTATTCCTGATAAATCATAATACTTATCAGATTCGGTGAACAATAAATAACCTGATAAATAATCCGGTTCCAACATTAAACTAAATTTCACTTCTTCTCCGTTATCCCATTTTCCGCTAAGATGAGTATAAAAAACATCGGGAATCGTTGATAATGAGTCATCTGTTGAATTTTCAATGTCTTTTAACTTGTTGATTTTATTGTTAGATTCTTTACATGAAAAAATCAATATTACAGCAAACACAAAAGATAAAATTATTTTCAGATTTCTCATTGTAATCAGATTTTAAAGAATTAAAAAAAAGTTGTTTGATGTTATGTCAAATATTTTCAGATTTGAAACATTGTCACTTATAAAATGTAATAACTCAAAACAAATAATGTAAAAACTACCAAGCAACTTCTAAACCTTTAATCTGTTTTTTAAGATTATTTATTTCATCTTTAGAAATATTATTACCTTTTATGTATAATTTTTCAAGATTTTGGCAAAGATCAATGTTTGGAGGCAGTTTTGTAAGTAAATTATTATCCAATCTGAGTTCTTCCAGTTCGGTAAATTCAATGAAATCAATGCCTAGATCAGCAAATTGATTATTAGACAAATACAAATATCTAATTTTATTTAATTTAGTAAATTCTTTGGGTAAAACAGTCAATGAATTGTTTTCTAAGTTTAATTCTGTCAAAGCAGTAAATTTTTGAATATCGGCTGAAATTTCTGAAATTTGATTATTGGATAAATCAATTGATGTAACAGAAACAAGTTTATAAAAACTAGCCGGAATTTCATTTATAAAGTTTTTTGAAAGATCAATTTCATCAATAAAAACCAGTTGAGAAATATCATCGGGAATTGTACTTAATTCGTTGCTGCTCATGTTAAGAGTTCTTAGAGTCATTGTTTTACATAACACATCAGGAATTTGCACAAATTTGTTTTCAGCCAAAATAAGCTGTTGAATCATAGTCATTTTGTGAAAACTTTTCGGCAAATCAGTTAACATATTTCCTGTTAAGTCAAACATTTGCAGACGTTTCATTTCCGTAATTTTTTTTGGAATTTCATAAATTACATTGTACGACAAATCCAAAAAAGGCAACTTAGTCATTTGTAATAATTCGTCAGGAATTGTGGGAAAAAGATTGTGAGAAAGGTTTAAAATCATTAAAAAATCTAATTGTTCCAGAGATGTCGGTAATTCTGAAAGCTTATTGTTCGAAAAATCAGCATTTTGTAACATTGCCATATTTCCTAGGTTTTCAGGCAATTTTTTTAATTCATTACCCCAAGCTGAAATATTCATCAATGATTGGAGATTGCAAATTTCATCGGGTAGTTCCAAAATATCATTTCCACCAATCAACAAATTTTCAAGTACTACTAAATTTCCAATTTCATGAGGAAGTTGAGTCAATTTATTTTCTTCAATACTCAACATCGCTAGTTTCGTAAGGGTTCCAATTTCGAGAGGTAAGCTATCTATAAGGTTATTGTTTAAGCTCAAAAAACGAAGATTTTGAAGATGATCAATTTCGGAAGACAAGCTTGTGAGGTTATTATTTTCAATTGACAGAATTTGTAAATTAGGCAAATAATAAACTTCTTCAGGGATTTCGCTCAGGTCCTGTTCGTTGAGATTAAGTTTAAATACTTTATTTGGTTCTAATAAAGCAGAATCCAAATCTGAGTATTCTTTTGTATATGGCAGATAATCAATAGATAAAATGCCAAATTCGTCAAGATATTCATCTTTAACGTTTCCTTTTTTGTCAAAAAAATCGTAAGGTTGCGAAAAACCTATATTAGAAAAAAAGACAAAAAAGAATAAAAATAATATTGTTCGTATAAATTTCATAATAAAATATTTACACATTTAGTTTGCGTCTATTAGTTTTCCACTACTAGTAATAATAGTGTCAATAACAGGATTCCCTTTATAAAAAACGTTGCCTATATCAAAAATTTCAGCTGTAAGTTCATTTGATACGTTAACTTTTGCATCACCGGAAGAACGTTGTTCTATTTTTGCAAACTGCGAATTTAGTTCAAAAGCGTCGATATAAGTACTTCCGTGATTTAGGACTTGAAAATATTTACACTCGCCTCCAACTTTTAAGTTTCCGGAAACATTCCACATACTCACAAATAAATGATCTTCGCAAATTACATTAAAATCAGCAAAAGCCAATTTACCAAAAGCTCTAAAAGAAAACCTGTGAAATTTCAAAGTGTCGATAGAGTAGAATGTACTGGCGCTATAAAAACTAAGATGACTCAATTCGGGAGTTGTAATAAAAATATCTATGTGATTTTCAGAATTTCTAGCAAAGTAACATTTATTGTCGTCGGAAATAACCAAAGCTGTATCGTTATTTACAATTACATTTTTCAGTAGAGTAGAATTTGTCTTTATTTTTACAGAGTAATTATCTGCTTGTTGCACATACACGTTAAACATATCATAAACATGTATGTCGCTAAAAGAGTCAAGTTCTATTGTGATGGAATCTATTTCACCGGCAGATCTTAAACAATCATTTTCACATGAGTTTAATAAAAAGACAAGGATAAAAGATATTGAAAAAATGTAAAAAAAAATTGTCTTCATCTGTAGATTATTATTAGCCGGTGCGTCTTAAAATATTTAGTAAAGAATATTTATAATTTAAAAAAAATGCCCCAAATAGGGCAAATTTAGTTATTGTACGTGTTTTTTATTGAGCATTATTTTCTCCTTCTACTAGTTTATATAGTTCTTCTAGATTTGGAGTAAGAATAATTTCGATTCTTCTGTTTTTTGCTCTTCCGTCAACTGTTGTGTTAGGAGCTATCGGGTAATACATGCTTCTACCGGCAGCCGAAATTCTTTCAGGTCTTATTCCGTATTTGTCTGTTAATAGTCTGGTAACAGATACCGCACGTGCTGTGCTCAAATCCCAGTTGTCAGTATAGTTTTTATCTTTTGGGTTTAAAGGAACATTGTCTGTGTGACCTTCAACCGTAATATCAATATTTGGATTTTCGATAAGAATTTTCGACAAAGTACTCAAAGCAGTCATTCCTTTTGGCTGAATAATAGAACTTCCGGAAGGGAAAAGCAATTTATTCCTCATTGTAATATAAAGTTTACCTTCGCGCATTTCAACAACAACTTCGTCAGATTGATATCCGGAAAGAGCAACGTCAATAGTACTTTGAACTTGTCTAAGAATTGAGTCTTGCATATAAACAATTTTTTGCAGTCTCATCAGTTCATATTTGTTGGTTGTTAGTTCTTTAGAGTTGTCAATAGTTTGCTGAAGCAGCATATTATAATTTGACAGTAAAATATTTAAAGAAGAATCTTTTTCGTGATATTTAGACTTATAGAAAACTTCGCTGTATCTAAGGCTGTCAAGTTGATGTTTTTCTGATTTAGAAACTTTGTATCTTCTGTAATTATCCCACAAAGACAAAAGTACAATTGCAACAAGTAACAGAATGAAAAAGTAAAACCATCTTGTGTTTTTACTGGATCTGGCTGCTATTTTTTGTTCCTGTTTTTCTTTTTTGGTGGCAAGTTTTTGTGCCTTCATTTCAGTCTTCTGAGCTTTTTTTTCTTTGGAGGACAGGTTCTTTTTTTTGGTAATTTGCTTGTTCTTTTCAACTTTATTTAACTCAGGATCTTGAACATTTTCCGGATTATTTAAGTTTTCGTTTTCCATATTTTTCAGTTAAGGGAATTCAATACATAAGTAAACGCCTGAAAATCAGTTGATATTACTTAAATACTTTAAATTTTTGTGTGTGTTTAATGTGGCTAAAGTAAAAAAAACTTATTTAAAATGAAAAAATAAATATAAATTTAGTTAAGAAAAGTTAGAATTTTGATTATAACATTAAACTAAACGTTAAATGAAGAACGGTTTTTTGCAATTAAAAAAAGCCTCTTGAATTTTCAAGAGGCTTTTGGGTAAAAATAATTTGTTGAAATTATTTTTATATTTTAAATCTATTTAGCTGCCGGTTGACTTTGCTGATTTGTTATTGTGTCTTGAACAATACTAGCTTTGTCAATTTTAATTCTTACATTTTCAGCAACTTCTAAAAGTACTGTATTATCTTTTATCTGAGCAACTTTTCCGTGTATTCCGCCAACAGTAACAACTTTGCTACCTTCTGCTAATGATTCTCTGAATTTTTTCAGTTCTTTTTGTTTTTTGCTTTGTGGACGTATCATAAAGAAATAAAATACTACCATCAAAAGACCTAGCATAATCCACATAGAATACGGGTTTTGAGCTTTTTCGCCAGCTGCCGGTACTCCGTCTAATAAAATAAAGTTTAAGAAATCCATTTTAGTTTTTTTTAGTGTTTGTATAATTATTCAGTTGGTAAATTCACATTACCTTTTACTACTAATTCGTGAGCTTCGGGGTTAGTATTGCACATTACTGTAACAATTTTGTATTGATTACCTCTTTTGCCTGCCGAATTAAAAGTTACTTTAATAAATCCTTCCGATTGAGGAGCAACAGGTTCTTTTGTATAAGTAGAGGCTGTGCAACCACAAGAAGTATGTACTTCTGATATTAACAAAGGTTTATTGCCCGTGTTTTTAAATTTAAAAGTGTAAGTTACTTGCTCACCTTGATCAATTGTCCCAAAATCGAATTCTGTGCTCGAAAATTCTACAGTTGTTGAATCGGTTGGGTTAACCTCCAATTTGCTACTACTATTTGAGTTACATGCAAAAATAAGCAGTATCGGTAAAATGTACAAAATTCTTTTCATTTTTTAAATTTTATATACTATTTATCTTTTAATCCTCTGCCGGATTTTTTAATTTTATCTTTTTCTTTCAGGTCTTTAACTATTTTGTCTAAAATTCCGTTGACAAAGTTAGAACTTTTTTTAGGAATTCCATACCATTTAGCAAGTTCAATATACTCATTAAGAGTTACCTTTATTGGTATTTCATCAAATTCTATTAATTCAGTAACGGCTAATTGAAGAATAATTTTATCAATAAACGATATTCTGTCAAAATCCCAATTAACTATATTGTCTTGTACAACAACAGAAAACTCGTCTTTTTTTAAAATTGACTTATGCAAAAGTTTTAGACCGTATTCTAAATCATCGCTATTTTTGAATTTAAGAAGAAGTTTTTTTGTCATATCATCGCCAATCGAAAATTTAGATATCGATTTGGCAATTTTTTTCAAAACATAATCAATACCATCAACCCAGTAGATGCTTTCTTCTTCAAGTGCTGAATATAATGTTTCGGAGTTGAATAAAAAATCTATGAAAAAAGATTCAATAATATTTTTGTCGGCTTTATATGAATTATCATCAGAAGCAAGATATTCTGTGTAAGCATCAGTTTTAATAAACTCTTCGTATATTTCTTTTAATAGGTCTGGATCTTTGGTCCATGTATATTTTCTATCTTTTAGATAAAGATTTAGATGGTTGTTTTCTTTTAATTGAACAATTAATTTGTTGTTGACAAATTTTGTGTTTGGATTAAGATCTAAATCTGTTGGGAGGAACTTCTTTTTTGCTTTTGATAATTTGTTGTCGGCTAAATCTCTAAGTTCTATAACAAGCAACAATAAAAAAAAATACAAATCATACGCTCTGTCAAAAGCATATTTAAGGTCATTTTCTGCTTCCTGAAGTGAACTTAATGCTCCTGAGTAGTAGGCAAACAATGTTTGTAGAACTTTTATTCTAATTATTCTTCGATTAAACATATCCTAATTTTTCTGACGTGCAAAAGTAACTATTAATTTGAGAAAAACTTCTTCTTAATATTAAATAAAAGTTAATTCTATAAAAAAAAATTACAACTCACATCGTGAATTGTAATTTTAGCTGAAATATTTGTATGAAAATTATTTTAAATTTTTCAATTCTTCTTTAGCTTTTTCAGTGCTCACAATTTTTTCTTTGAACATATAAGCTCCTGTTTTGGGTGATTTTACCATTTTAATAATTTTAGTAACACCTTTTGCACCTTTTTTCTGAAGTGTAGCAACAACTTTCTTTGCCATAATATAGAGTTTTTAGTGTATCTTACTTAATTTCTTTGTGTACAGTATGTTTTTTTAGGTATGGATTATATTTTTTTATTTCCATACGGTCAGTCGTGTTTCTACGGTTTTTGAATGAATAATAACGAGAAATACCGGGAACATCTGTGTTTTTTTGTTCGGTGCATTCTAAAATAACCTGTATACGATCGCCTTTCTTTTTCTTTGCCATGGTTCAATTTTTTAAAATGATTAATACTTAGCTAAATATCCTTTTAGGACTGCTTTGTCTAATGCTACTTTTAGCCCAACTTTATGAATTGTTCTTAGTCCATTAGCTGATACTTTTAACGTTATCCAACGATCTTCTTCTGGTAGATAAAACTTTTTATTTAGAATGTTTGGATAAAACTTTCTTTTTGTCTTTTTGTTGGAATGTGAAACATTATTCCCAGACATAACATTTTTTCCTGTTATTTGGCAAACTCTTGACATTGTTCTTCTTTTCTGAATTTTTTATAAATCGGGTTGCAAAATAAATGATTTGTTTTTAGAAAATCAAATTTTTTTCACTTTTTTTGAAAAGTAATTTTACATCCCTGTTATTTAGCCACATTTAAGCACGATCGCTAATCATAGCATATAGAAATTCTTTATTATTTTCAGTTTTGTGTAATTTGTCAATTAAAAACTGCATTGCTTCTAAACTTGTCATTTCTCCAACAACATGTTTTCTTAAAATCCATATTTTTTGGAGTGTTTCTTTGTCTAAAATAAGATCTTCGCGACGCGTTCCGGAAGCATTTATATCTATAGAAGGGAAAATTCTTCGGTTTGATAATTTGCGATCTAATTGAAGTTCCATATTACCTGTTCCTTTAAATTCTTCGAAAATTACTTCGTCCATTTTAGAACCGGTATCTATCAATGCTGTGGCAATTATTGTTAAAGAACCGCCATTTTCAATATTTCTTGCTGCTCCAAAGAAATTTTTCGGTTTGTGTAGAGCATTTGCTTCAACTCCTCCTGATAAAACTTTTCCTGAAGCAGGAGAAACGGTATTGTAAGCTCTTGCCAAACGAGTAATAGAATCCAGTAATATTACAACATCATGTCCGCATTCTACTAATCTTTTCGATTTTTCCAAAACCATTTCAGCTACTTTTACGTGTCTGTCTGCAGTTTCATCAAAAGTAGAAGAAACAACTTCAGCTTTTACGTTTCTGGCCATGTCGGTAACTTCTTCGGGGCGCTCATCTATCAAAAGAACTATTAGATAAACTTCCGGATGATTGTCTGCAATTGCGTTTGCGATATCTTTCAGTAATACGGTTTTTCCTGTTTTTGGTTGGGCTACAATTAGTCCTCTTTGTCCTTTCCCAATAGGTGAAAACATATCAATAAGTCGCATTGAAGTAGTATTGTGTCCGCTTCCTGTTAAATTGAATTTTTCATCGGGGAAAAGTGGAGTAAGAAAATCAAAAGGAACTCTATCTCTAATATATTCGGGATCTCGTCCACTAATTTTGAAAACTTTAATTAATGGAAAATATTTTTCCTGATCTTTAGGTGGTCTAATAGCACCATGTATTACATCACCGGTTTTTAATCCAAATAGTTTTATCTGTGATTGAGAAACATAAATATCGTCAGGCGAGTTGAAATAATTGTAATCAGAAGAACGCAAAAATCCATATCCTTCAGACATAACTTCTAAAACACCCCAGTTAGCAATTGTTCCAATTTCGTCAAAAACTCTACTTTGGGTTTGCTTATTCTCTTTTTGGTATGACGGTTTGTTTTCGTATGGTTTTTTCTCAATATTATCACTTCTGTTAGTGATGTTTTTTTTGTGTTTGTTGAAATCCTTATTTGTTCTGGGAGTGTAATTCTCTGTGTTTTCCTTTTTTGAGGATTTATTTTCTACTGTACTTTCAGCCACTTTTTCAGCTATTTTTTCAGCTATTTTTTCAGCTATTTTTTCAGTGGATTTTTCTATAGGTTTTTCTGTTGTTTTCTCTACCGAATTCTCTTTCTTTGTGGTTTTGTCAAAGTTCTTTTCTGGTTTGAAAACTTTTTTAACAGGTTCTTTTTCAACCTTTTTAGTTTTTTTTTCTTCAATATTTTTTGAACTGGAAATTATTGCTTGTTGATCTAGTATTTTGTATATTAGTTCTTCTTTTTTAAAGGAGGTTACTTTTAGAATATCTAATTCTTTAGCAATTTCTCTCAATTCAACAACGGGCTTGTTGTTTAACTCTAAAATATCGTACATAAAATGTTAAATTTAAATATTGGTTTGCTATTATGAATGTTTGAAGTCAATATAAGTATGAACTATCGCTATGGTGTAGCATTATAGTTGAAAAATTTTAAAATAAGTGCCATTGGTAATGTCCTAACAAAAGGACTAAATGGTGTGTTTGCGGTGCAATATTAAAAGTAAAATACCAAAACACCAAAAAAAAGTTACTTTTTAAAAATTAATCTTGAAGTTGTTCTAGTTTTATTAAAGCTTCTGCTCTCAATTCATCATCATCTGTACAGCTCAAAAAGTCAGTATAGTACGAAATCGCATCTTCTTTGTTTTCTAGTTTGTATTGACAAGTTGCCATGTCAAATAGAGTTTCGCAGTTGTAATTGATATAGTAATACTCCTCAAAGTCTGAAAAAGCAACGTCAAAATTCCCTAATGCAAAATAACTTTTTGCCCGGTATAAAAAGTTATATCCGTCTGTATTATCAATTGAGATTGCATTGTTTGCGTTTACAATTGCATTGTTGTATAATCTATCTTTATAGTTTAATTCAGCCAAAAATCCGTAAGCAGAACCATAATCACTTTTTATTTCAAGAGACTTTTCAAGGTAATAATAAGCAGAATCTCTTTTCCCAAGATTTTCATAAGAATAAGCTGTGTTGTATGCTGCTGAATAATAATCCGAACTATTGTTTAAAACAATTAGGTTATGATAAATAGATTTTTTATAATTGTTGTTATTGGCATATATATATCCTAATAGAAAATGACCATCAATATTTTTCGGATCGATTTCTAAACTTTTTTCAACATTTTCAATGGCTTCATTTTCCTGGTAATTTTTATAATAAGCCCAACCTGATTTTGTAAGAGCTTCTACAGAATTAGGTTGATATTCCAAGAATATTTCCAAATAAAATACCGCATCGGGATAATCTTCAAGTTCAAAATTAGAAAAGCCTAAATAATAATATGCAGAATCATAATCGGATGTTACATCATAAAGTTCTTCAAAACTGCTTTTAGCCGCGTAATAATCTTCGGTCATGAAATTACATTTTCCTTCGAAAAATAGAGCTTCAAAAAAGTTAGGATTGTAATAATAGGCGTCATAAAAATACCATTTTGCATTTTCATAATCATTAGACAAGTATAAATCCATTCCTTGTTGAAAATAGTCTGCTGCCATAAGGCTGTCATCTAATGAAACCTTTTTATCTCCAATGTGTTCAAAAAAATTGCCGATATCTTCGAAAAATTCTTCGACATCCATATCTCCTTCGGGGATTAAACTATAACCTTTTGCCTTGCCAACAAAATAATAACTAACAACATAACCAAATAATGCGACAAATATTATAGCGAATAATTTTTTCATTTTGATAATTTTAGAAGAGCTGGTTTTACGAAAACGAAAGTAACAATTATTCGTATAAAACAAAATTATTTTTGATTAAAGTATGCCTAAAATTGTTGAGCATGAGTTTTTAATTTCCTCATAGCTTTGGTTTTTAGTTGTCTGATACGTTCTCTGGTTAGTCCAAAGTTTTTAGCTATTTCGTCTAAAGTGTATCTATATGGGAAATCAATTCCGTAGTACATTTTTACTATTGTCAGATCTCTTTCATTAAGTGTTAATAATAATTGATCTATTTGGTATTTGATGTCATCTTGGTACTTAACATCTTCGTTTATGGATTCTGAAGAAATTAAATCAATTAATCTGAGTTTTTCATCAGAAGAACTAACTGGTGCTTCAAGATATGCCGGTCTTTCTGAAGATGCTAAAAGTTCTTTTACAAGTTCTGCATCTATAGACAAAGCATTAGCTATTTCGTGAGTAGTTGGTTCTCGTTCAAATTCTTGCATTAGTTTCACAAACATTTTGTTAACCTTGTTTGCTGCTCCAACTTTATTTACAGGTAATCTAACAATTCTTGAATTTTCAGCCAAAGCTTGCAATATGGTTTGTCTTATCCACCAAACAGCATAAGAAATAAATTTAAAGCCTTTTGTCGAATCAAATCTATTCGCAGCTTTAATAAGACCAATGTTTCCTTCACTAATTAAATCGGGTAAATTTAGCCCTTGATTTTGATATTGTTTTGCAACTGAAATTACAAATCGTAAATTAGAATTAACTAAATTTTCAAGAGCTTTTGTATCTCCTTTTTTTATTCTGGTAGCCAAGATCACTTCTTCTTCTGTTGATAACAACTCAATTTTTGAAATATCTTTTAGATATTTGTCTACCGAATCTGTAGTTCGGGAGGTTATTTGTTGTTTGATTTTAAGTGTTTTCATAGCTGTGTAGGTGTTGGTTTCTATAATAGACGTTTTTTTTTCTCTAAAAGTTGCATTTTTTAATTTTTTTTTGTATATTAACAGCCCTGTGTTCCTAAAAACTATTTTTAACTTCTCTATTTAAAATATTTTAAGTTTTTTTGTATCTTTGGGCTTATTTTAAAAACTTAAAAAAATAAACTATGAAAAAAGTTTTTTTGTTATGTATACTGTCGATTTTTGCAGGCATATATAGTATTCAGGGGCAAGATCTTGTGCCGGTTGTAAAAAAAGCCACTTTTTATGATTTGTCTATGCCTTTAAGAGATATGGCTCCTGCAGAACATAATGATGCTGTTAAAACCTGGAAGGATGGCGTAGTAGAAAATGAATTTGGTTTTAAAGAAGTTGTTAATTTTAAGGCGAATGGAACCGATCCAAAAACAGTTCAAATAATTAATGGAGGTAAAGGAACTTCTACTCCAATAATTGATTTTGATGGAACTGATAATATCTTAGGATATGCTCCACCGGATACAGACGGAGATGTTGGACCAAACCATTATGTTCAAATGGTAAATTGTAATTTGCAAGTTTTTGATAAATCTGGGAATTCAGTATACGGACCTGTTGATAATTCTACAATTTGGTCTGGTTTTAATGGTTCTTGGACAGGAACAAATGATGGTGACCCTGTTGTTTTATACGATCAAGTTGCAGACAGATGGTTTGTTAGTCAGTTTGCTGTAAACACAGGAGATGGTTCGCAGTGGTTGTTGCTTGCTGTTTCTACAACAGCTGACCCAACAAGGTAGTTACTATCGTTATGCTTTTGAATTTGATAATATGCCTGATTATCCACATTTTGGAGTTTGGCCTGATGGTTATTATGTTTCTGTAAATCAATTTAGTAGTTCTTTTGAAGGTGCTGGTGTTGCTGCCTTTGAAAGAGATGAAATGCTTAATGGTTTAGCTGCTGAAATGGTGTTTTTCGACATGGGTACTAATTATGGAAATTTACTACCTGCAGATTGTGACGGGGCTTTTCCTGCATTAGGTACCCCTAACTATTTTACCTACTTCAATGATGATGCATGGGGTGGAAGTGATGAGCTTGAAGTTTGGGCATTTGATGTTGACTGGACAAATACTTCTAACTCAACTTTTACCGTTGTAAATTCTATCCCTGTTACCGCTTTTGATTCAGATATTAATGGTAGTGTAATATCCTATAGCCGAGACAATCTATCTCAACCAGGAACATCGCAAAAACTTCATGTTATGTCTGACAGATTAATGTACAGACTTCAATTTAGAGATTTTGGAACATATCAAGCAATGGTTGTTTGTCATACAATAGACGTTGGAGGCGAACGAGCTGGAATGCGTTGGTACGAGTTAAGAAGAACAACAGGAAATTGGAGCAAATACCAAGAAGGAACTTATGCGCCAGATGATGGTAATAATCGCTGGATGGGAAGCATTGCCATGAATGGAAATGGAGACATTGCCCTTGGATATTCTGTAGTTAGTTCAAGTACTTATCCATCAATTCGTTATACCGGACGATTAGCAACTGACCCACTAAATACAATGACAATAGCTGAAACAGAAATTATTGCAAGCACATCTTCTCAAACAGGTGTAAACCGTTGGGGTGATTATAGTTGTATGAGTGTAGATCCAGTAAACGATTTAAATTTCTGGTACACGCAAGAATATACTAGTGGTGGCTGGGATTGGTTAACAAGAATAGCTGCATTTAGCCTTGAAGACTTTGGAGATCCTTCTCTTTCTGCATCAGGTGTAAGTACATCTCAAATTGACTTATCCTGGACTCAAAACAGTGATGGTGATAATGTTATGGTTGCCTGGTCGGTTGACGGAACTTTTGGTACTCCAATTGATGGAACATCTTATTCTGCCGGAAATTCAATTTCAGGAGGTGGCACCGTCTTATATGTTGGTCTACATCTTTCAGCCATACTGTTTTAAATGCAGGAACAACTTATTATTACAAAGCTTGGTCTTTAACATCTGCTACTCCAGATTATTCGCCGGGAGTAACTTCTTCTGCTATAACCTTAAAAGACCCTATTTTTTATGATGGTTTTGAAGACGACGAAGGTTGGACTTTCAATGGAGAATGGGAAAGAGATGCGCCACAAGGACTTGGTGGAGATCACGGCAGTCCAGACCCTGCTTCTGCTTTTAATGGTTCAAACGTTCTTGGTTTAGATTTAACAGGTTTAGGAACTTATCTAGGAGATTATGAAGCTGACTTATCAGACCACGAAGAATATGCAATTTCCCCTATTATTGATTGTTCTGAATATGAAGATGTTGAAATAGAATTTCAACGATGGTTAGGAATAGAAAGAAGTCAGTATGATAATGCTTATATAGATATTTCTACTGATGGCGGCTCATCTTGGACTGAGCTATGGGCAAATGATTATTCTACATCCATGGACGGAGGTGCATGGGAAGAAACTGTTTTTGATGTATCGGCTTATGCAGACGGAGAAGCATCTGTTCAATTTAGATTTTCTGTGGGAGAAACTGATGGATCATGGTTATATTGTGGCTGGAATATTGATGATTTTTATGTTTTTGGAACTTTTGTATCAACCACTCCAATCGCAAATGTATCTTCATCTCCAAGTAGTGGAACTGGTAGTGTAACAGTAAGCTCTAATATGAGTGGAAATCAAACATTTTATTTAAGAGACAACAGCGGTGGAGCAATTACTGATTGGACTGGTGATGCAACTTCTCACGAATTTACCGGACTTTCTGATGGTATATATAAAGGACAAGTTGAAAAAGACGGAGAACTTTCAGAATTATCAAGCAGTGTAACTCTAACAAATATTACTGCACCATTAGCAGCAACATCTGTCCAAGCAACTGAAACGGATATTTGCTCTGGTACAGCTACAACTCTTTCTTATACCGGAGGTTCTGGTACTAATTTTAAATGGTATACAGGCTCATGTGGTGGAACTTTAGCCGGAACAGGAAACGATTTTTCTGTTTCTCCAACATCAACAACAACTTATTACGGACGTTGGGAGAATGCCTGCGGAGAATCTACATGCGAAAATGTTGAAATTATAGTAAGTAATTTAATTACAGCTGATGCAGGTATAGATATTAATTCTTGCGATGCAACTTTAAATCTAGCTGGAAACGACCCAATTCCAGGAACTGGTGAGTGGTCTATTATTGGTGGTGCTGGTACAATTACTGATATTAATGACCCAAATACAAATATCACAATTACTACTTCGCCAGTAACTTTTAGATGGACCATTTATAGTGGAGTTTGTGAAGATTATGATGATGTAACTATTACTTTGTTAGAGGCTACTTCAATAACTTCTCAACCAGTTGACGTAATTGATGCTGATTTAGGAACTACTGTTGTATTTACTGTTGTAGCGGCTGGATCAAACTTAATGTATCAATGGTTAAAAGATGACTCTGATATAACCGGAGAAACATCTGATACTTATACAATTTCAAATGTAACAGTTGATGATGAAGGAACATACAAAGTTGAAGTTTCAGGCGATTGCGGAGATGTTACCAGCGATGATGCTATGTTAACTGTAGTTGCAGATATTACGACAATTGTTGACCTTGGAATGAGTGTTTATCCTAATCCAAGCACCGGACAATTTACTATTGAATTTGATAAAATTGAAAGTCCTATGGAAGTAGAATTAACAGATGCAACCGGCCGAATAATTTATTACGGTAACTTGAATGAAAAATTCAATCATCTTAATATTGGTCAACAATCATCAGGTGTTTATCTAATGAGAATCTATGATAAAGATTCTAGTAAGATTATGAAAATAATTATCGAATAATTTATAGTTATTTGTTTGTTAAAAGTCACTTTTTTAAAAAGTGGCTTTTTTTATTTTCTGAAAATTGATGTATTAAATCAATTTATCGAGTGTTTTATTCAATATTGAATCAAATATTTTGATTGTAGTTTAATAATTTTTGTAATTTTGTCGAAATAAAATTTTAAAAAAAATACATGAAAAAATCAATTTTTATCTTTAGCTTTTTATTCGTGTTTTTCTTTTCAGGTTTTTCGCAAAACTCTGTAAATTCAAACATGGCTGATATTCAACTAGATGGGGAAACTCATGTTATTAAGTGTTCAGAATTTCACGTTACAGAACCTTTAATTGAATTAGCGAAAAAAAATCCGGTCATCCCAGAAGAAAGTTTCTCATTTAAACAATTTTCGGACAAAGAAGATATGCCAGTTCAAACTTTTGAGTTTTCTGCAGAAAACAATGGTTTAGAATATGGAAATGATCCATCAATTGTTCAAAAAGAATACGGAACTATTGCAAATAAAGGAGTGCTTCAATCATGGACAGGACAATCATCAGGAGTAAGACCTTTTGACCCAACAGGAGCTGCAGGACCTAATCATTATATCCAAATGATAAACGGAAATAATGGATCTATGTACAAAATTTGGAGTAAAACCGGTAGTGTTGTTGCAAATGGTTATCTTAGTGATTTTTGGACTTCGAATGATGCATATGGTGATCCGATTGTGTTGTACGATAAAGCGGCTGATAGATGGTTTTTAGCTGAATTTGACGATGGTTCTAATAATGAAATATATATTGCTATCTCAGCTACAAGCGACCCAACAGGTTCGTGGTACGCTTATACTTTTAGCTCTCCTGATTTTCCTGATTATTTAAAATTTTCTGCATGGCAAGATGGTTATTACATGACAGCTAATTATGCTGAAAAAGTATTTGCTTTTAACAGAGATAAAATGTTAGCAGGAGATGGCTCTGCCGAAGCTGTTTATAGAACATTTTCTCCACCTACAGGAGGTTTTTTTGTTCCTTTAACTGCAGATGCTTCTGATGGAGTAATGCCAGGCGATGGGACTCCTTGTTCGATCTTTTCTTATCAGGATAATGCATGGTCGAGTGCGTCAACTGATGCTGTGAATATATATAATGCTTCTGTTACTTGGGGGGCATCTCCAAATATGACTATTACATCGGTTGCAACTCTTCCTACTAATTCTTTTGATGCTTCTTATAATAATAGCTGGAATGATATTCCTCAACCAACAACAACACAAAAACTTGACGGAATTGGTGGTGCAATGATGTTTCGTGCTCAGTGGAAAACATGGACAGGATATAATACAGTACTATTGAGTTGGGCAGTAAAAATAAGTTCTTCTCAGAGAGGAATTTTTTGGTGTGAACTTAGACAAGATCAAAGTACAGATGCTTGGTCTATTTATCAACAAGGTATTTATGCTCCCGGCTCCGAATATTATTGGATGAGCAGTCTTGCAATGAATGATTTGGGTGATATTGCTTTGTGCTACGCAAAAGGCAGCTCAACAACCTCTATGTCATTAGCTTTTGCAGGACGACATGCTTCTGACCCGCTTGGAACAATGCCAATTCAAGAATTTGTTGTTCAGCAAGGTTCCGGTTATCAAAGCAGTCATAACCGTGACGGCGATTATTCTCATACTTGTTTAGACCCAGACGGTGTTACTTTTTGGCATACAGGAGAATATATGAACGCTGTAAATTCAGTTAGAACAAAAGTATATTCATTTCAATTGCCGGCAGAATGTGAAGAACCAACAACTGTTGCTAGTAATTTTTCAACTTCTTCGATAACAACAGCAACCATGACTTTAAATTGGACAAGAGGTGATGGCGATGGAGTTATAGTTATCGCGAAAGAAGGTTCTGCTGTTGATGTAGTTCCAAATATTGGACAAGAATATAATGACGTGTCTTATTTTGGATATGGCGATGAAATTGGTGATGGTAATTTTGTAGTTTATGATGGAACAGAATCTAGTGTATCTCTTACGGGGTTAATAGCCGAAACAACATATTATTTCAGTGTTTTTGAATACAATTCTCCTGATTTTTGTTACAATACAACAGGGCTTACAGGTGATGCAACAACTGCTGCTCCCGCCGGTATTTTTTCTAATTCTATTGATTTAGGTGTGAAAATTTATCCCAACCCTAGTAACGGAGAATTTGTTATTGATTTTGATTGTTTCACAAATCCTTTGGAAATTCAACTTACTGATTTAACAGGAAGAATTGTTTATAATGGTTATTTAACCGAAAAATATAATCAAATCAATATTGGAAAACAAGAAGCCGGTGTATATTTATTAAACTTACAAAACAGTAATACTAATGAAATTGTAAAAATTATTATTAAGTAAATTTTTCAAGTTTTTATAGAAACCGCTTTTAAACAAAGCGGTTTTTTTTGTTTTTTCTGCTCAAATCATTGATAATCAACCAACAAGTCGCCCCTTGGGAAATCAATTAGAATCACTTTTTTCATTTCTCTGAAAAAATGTGAATAAATAATTTTTAATTATGCAATTTTTTATTAAAATTTGTCAAATTTTATTTACAATAATTAATGTTTAATTAAAAGAGTTTAAAGAGTTTGTTACAATTTGATTTTTAACATAAACTGCTATTTATCAGGCTTATAACAAAATTATGTTTTGATTTTTATATTCCTGAAATTTTCAAAAAAACTGCATTTGAAATTGTGGAATAACATTTGTTTATTGTATGATATAAAATGCTTGTTGTAACTGTTTAATATTTAGGCATTTATACAAAAAAACTTAACTTTTTTTGATTTATACTTTACAATGCGAATAACGTTAGTGCTTATTGGAAAAACGGAAACAGGTTTTGTTTCGGAGGGTATAAAAGAATACGAAAACAGGCTTAAACACTACGTTAAGTTTGAAATAATTATTCTGCCTGCATTGAAGAAAATAAAAAATCTTTCAATAGAAATGCAGAAAAAAAAGGAATCTGAATTTATTGAATCAAATATAGATTTAAAAAGTAACATTGTTCTATTAGATGAGATTGGCAAAGAATACACTTCTTCAGGATATGCTGAATGGCTGAACAAACAAATAAATGCCGGAACTGACATTACATTTGTTGTTGGGGGTGCTTATGGTTTTTCTGATGAAATGCGAAAAAAATATCCCAAAATAGCATTGTCTAAAATGACTTTTTCGCATCAAATGGTCAGGTTATTCTTTGTGGAGCAGATTTATAGGGCATTTACGATTTTAAAAGGTGAAAATTATCACCACTAAAAATACTTTTTGTGAAAAACTACTTAAAACAAAATATATTCTTCTTTCTTGCAATATTGCTTTATCTTGCAGGTATACTTACGGATAAATATCAAACTCCGCAACCAAACTCAAATTTGGTTTCAAAATTTGAAACCGTTTTGCATGCCAAAGAAAAAGAACTTGTTGCTTTGGTTGATTCTGTAGCCGGTTTGATTGTTGACAACGAAATTGTGTTTGATAATTCGGATACTACATTGCTTTCTTCCGAGCAAATGAATGAAATAAAGGACAAAGGTTTTACTATTCTTGTATTTAAAAATGATACCCTGAAATTTTGGACTGATAATTACCTAAATATCAATCCGCTATACAGTTCTTTTGACTTCTCCGCTATGGGATTTGAATTGTCAAATTATTTTCTGGAAGTTAGAGAAAAGTCGATGTACGATTATAATATTGTTGGGCTTTTTAGAATTAAATCGAATTATTCGATAGAAAATAATTACCTCAAAAGTGAATTTAATAAAGATTTTGATGTTAGTGAAGCTGTCGATGTTTCATTTATGTTTACTTCAGAATCAATGGTAGTTAAATCTTTTGACAACGAAACCCTTCTTTTTCTTACTTATGGTGATGAATCACATGATAACCCGGGTACTTCGTGGCTTTTGAGTATTTTTTATATTCTTAGCTTTCTTTTTCTTATTCAACATGCTAATTATTTGATAAATCAATTTTACAAAAAGAAAAGGAAGTTTATTTATATTCCTTTGATGCTTCTTTTAGTTGTGGCTGTTAGGGCATTGTTGATTATTTTCAAATTTCCGGTCAATGTTTTTTCTCAGGATTTTTTCGACAGTCAATATTTCGCAACCTACGGAATAAATAGCTCTTTGGGTGATTTGATACTGAATTTGATGGTTTATTTTACTTTGGCTTTTCATATCGCTAAAATGATTTTGTCGCCAAAATTTATAGAATCGCTTTACAAAAAAAATATTCTTAAAACTGTTATTTCAATAATTCTTCTTATTGGTGGTTTTATTGCGTTTATAATAAACACTGACTTGATTACAAATATTGTCATTAATTCCCAAATTCCATTAAATCTCTACAATTTTCTGGGGCTTAATATTTTCAGCTTTTTTGCATTTTTCAGCATAATTGCGATTATTATTCTTTCTGTTTTTGTAATTTTTCAGATTTTCGAATTTGCAACAAGTTTACTTAAACAAAATTTAATAATTTTAGCTACTGTTTTTTCTTATATCGCAGCAACAGGAATAGTTTATTTTATATACAAACAAATAGATTTTATTTCTATTATCTTAATATTAATAACAGTTATTGTTGTATTGTTTTACAAAATAAGATCTAAAAAAATTAAACTTTATCATTTCAGTTTCTTGGGTTTTGTTTCTTCAATATTAGTTGCTTATGTTATATTCGTTTCACTTGATTCTCAAAAAACAGAAAAATATAAGTTAAAAGCGTTTGAAATGGTTAATCAGCGAGATGATATTGGTGAACTTTTGCTCGAAGAAATTGCCGATAAATTGCATGATGACCAAACTTTGATTGATTATGCCAATAATCCTGATATGCCTGATTTGAATTCTAAAGTAATTGATTATCTGCGCAGAAGATACTTCAAAAGCTATTGGAACAAATATGACATTTCGGTTAATCTTTGTTCAAAAAATGATTCGATTTTCATGAAAGATAATGCTCCATTTAATTGTAATGTTCATTTTGCAAATATTTTAAAAAATAGTAGCACAAAACTAAATATCAGAAACACTTATTTTATAAATTCGTCTGAATATCGAAATTCATATTTAATTTTTTCTAATTATCCGGTTGATGATGATTCCGCTACTTTTTATTTTACTCTTTCGCCAAAACTTTATCCTTCGAATATAGGCTATCCCGAACTTCTTTTGAATAATTCTGAAGTTGATTTAAAGAAACCTGATTACTCTTTTGCAAACTACAGAAATAATAAATTAGACCAAAAATCCGGGTCTTATAATTATCCTTTGAATGGAGAAAATTTTTACGCTTCTTCACAAGAAATTAGAATTATTGATGATGAAGAACTTCGTCATCTAGTGTATACTGTTTCAGACGGAGATTATGTTGTCCTTTCATTTGAAAGACTGACTTTTTGGAATGCAGTTGTGATTTTTTCTTATATTTTCCTTGCTTTTGTTGTTATTATTGCTTTTTACGCTTTGTTTTCAAATATATCAATTTCTTTTAAACCCCGAAGCTGGAATTTCAGAACAAAATTAATTTTCTCAATGCTTGGTGTTTTGAGCTTAACTTTTACTGTTATTGGAGTAGTTACCATTGTTTTAAATATTAATCAATATAATAAAAATCACGAAGAAGAGGTAATAGAAAAGCTTCGCGAAATTAATATTGGTTTGTCGGAAAAATATAACCATCTTGATTCAATTACAGTTACGTGGCAGGAAAATGAGTTGAATTATCTTGATATTACATTGCGCAAACTTTCTGAAATGATTGGCTCGGACATCAATTTATACGATAAAAATGGGCAAATTTTGGCTACTTCTAGACCTGAAATTTATTCAATGCAACTTTCCGGAAAACAAATTAATCCTATTGCTTTTCATGAAATAATAAATAATGATGTAGCATTGTTTGTGCATAAGGAAAATATTAGTTCTATGGAATTTACTTCTGCATATTCCCAGCTTTTGAATAAGGAAAACAAATTGTTAGCGATAATAAATATGCCCTATTTTACAAAACCCGACGCTTTTCAGCAAGAACTCACAAACTTGATTGTAACGATTATCAATATATTTGTTGTTCTTTTTGTTATTTCAATGATTCTTTCTGTACTTATTTCAGAACAAATTATTTCTCCTTTAATTATTCTTCAAAGCAAATTTAAAAAACTTGAACTTGGTAAAAAATATGAAAAAATAGAATATAAACGCAAAGACGAAATTGGAGAGCTTGTTTCAGAGTACAATAAAATGGTTGAAAAACTTGATGAAAGTATTGCTCTTTTGTCAAAATCGGAACGGGAAAGCGCTTGGCGCGACATGGCAAAACAAATTGCTCACGAGATAAAAAATCCGCTTACTCCTATGAAACTCAGCATTCAGTTATTGTTGCGTTCGTGGGAAAATCAAGATGAAGATTTCGATTATAGGCTTAGGGATATGAGTAATACATTAATTCAACAAATAGAAACATTAAAACGTATTGCCGAAGAATTTTCCGATTTTGCAAAAATGCCAAAACCTCAGGAACAGGTTATAAACATAGGCGACAAAATAGAACAAATGTCTAAGTTCTATGAAAACACCGAAAATGTTGATATTGTTGCTAATCTTAATAATTTTAAGAGTATTTTTATTATTGCTGATGATAAACAAATTTCTCGTGCATTTATAAATCTAATAAAAAATGCAATTCAAGCTATTCCGGAAGGTGTGAGAGGAAAAATCAACCTGGATTTAGATGTTTATGCCGACAAAGTTCGTATTAAATTTACAGACAATGGTAGTGGTATTCCCGAAGAGATAAAAGATAAATTATTTTTGCCTAGTTTTACAACTAAATCAAGCGGTATGGGAATTGGGTTGGCTATGGTGCAAAATATTATTCAAAATGCGAATGGGAAAATTTCTTTCAAATCTGAATTAGGAAAAGGCACAACTTTTACTCTAGAATTTCCTATATACAAGCCTGAAGAAAACTAAGAAAAATTGAAAAATTAATACTTGCTTGCACTTTTACCTTATTCTGGTTTATTTTTCGGATTCTGTTTTTGTAAATGTTTTTTCTGAGCAATTTTGTTTTTGACAAATTCGTAAACAAAATAAATTCCGAATATAATGTAAAACAATCCGCCACTGATGAATGCCCATGCTGCGTCACTCATGAACCAAACAGAATAAAAAACTAAAAGTGTATAAACAGCAAACATGTAGAACATACTTTTCATGCTTTTTTTCATTTGTTTGTATTGCTGTTCGTTGAATTCAAGTCCACGCATATATCTTTTGGACATGTTAAGTAAAATATTACTCGGAGTAAATGCGGATATTGCTAGAATAACGCAAGTTAAAACGCCAATTAGAGCAGGTTTGAGCTTAAAAAAAACATCATTGTCAAGGATAATTGAAACAACTCCAAGAGCAATAATAAGAAGAGTGTCAAAAAGAATAAATTTGTCGAATTTTTTATCTTTAATTCGGTAAAAAATAAGTTCGCCAATTCCCACAATCACGGCAACAATTAAACCGATTTTTGTTCCCCATATTTCGTCGGCAATAATGAAAACAAACAAGGGAATAAATCCCGGCAAAAGTTGTAACAGTATTTTTCGTTGGTTCATTTGCTGTGATTAAAAATCTAAGTTGTGTTAATTTTTTAAATTTTGATTAAAAATGAGATTTAATAAATAGAGTGTTTTTTTGCAAATTAAGTGTTTTAGATTTTAATTTGGAAATTTACAGTTCTTATATGTCATTTGTTTTATGACAAAAGTTTTAGTTTGTTTGTACAAAGAGTTTTAGTTTTGCGTAATAATTTATGTTGATGAAAGATTTTATTCGAAAAATATATAAACGTTTACGTTTTTTTATACCGGTTTCGTTGGTGATTTTGGTAGCTATTTCTATTCTTACATTTCTTTCGGTGAAAAACACTACAAATTCAGTTAATAATCTTTTGGAACGTAGTCTTGACCTTGAAGTTGAGGCAATTTACAAAATGTTTGAACGGGAGTATAACCTTAAAATTCAGCAAGTTGGCACGCATCTGAAAGTTTTGCATAATAGTTTTTACAGTAGCGATTTTAAAAACAGCAATGAAATTATTGTCGTTGATGCTGAAAATCAAATAACAAAACAAATACATAAAACTGAAATCAAAAAATGGTACTGGAATAATGAACTTTTACTTGAAAATCACGCCCTAGTAGATACTATCAAATATCTTGTTGGCGGTACTGCAACAATTTTTCAAAAAATAGATAGCGGATATCTGAGAATTTCTACAAATGTGCAAACTGTTGATAATCAGCGTGCTGTTGGAACTTTTATTCCAAATAATTCTCCCGTAGTTCAAACAATCGAAAAAGGAGGAATTTATTATGGTCGCGCTTATGTTGTAAGCGATTGGTATATAACTGCTTATGAGCCATTAAGAAATGAATTAAATGAAATAATCGGAATGCTTTATGTTGGTAACAGGGAGAAAAATCTTGACGATATTCGGGAAATTCTACATCAGATTAAAATCGGAAATAGTGGTTATGTGTTTGCTATGGACACTTCGGGAAACGTCATAATTCATCCTTCAAAAGAAGGACAAAATTGGGCAGATAGTGCTGTTTTTCAGCAAATAATAAAAGAAAAAAATGGAGCTGTTAAATATTTATGTAGCAGCGATAAATGTCATCACTTAATATCGTTCAGATATTTCAAGGAATTTGATTTGATTGTAGCTGCTGAAATTGTTCAGGAAAAAGAAGTAGCGGAAACAAAATCCAGATTAATTAAAAATTCTGTTTTTACAGCGTTGGTTTCATTGGCAATATTGTCGTTAGTTATTTTTTTATTGACATACAGAAGTTTGCGAAGTTCTTTTAGAAAAATAGACAAGACAAAACGTGCTTTGGAAATAAGTGAAACTAAATTTGAAACTTTATTCGATAATAGCAGTGATGAAATTTATGTTTCTAATTTAGATGGTAATTTTATAGAAATCAACAAAGTAGCTTGTTTAACGCTTGGTTATTCTCGCGATGAACTTTTGACTATGAATTTTTCAGATATTAAAAAGGGAAAATATAGGTCAATGCTGATGGACAACATTAACAAAATAAAGGAATTTGGAGAGGCTACTTATGAAAGCGAACATCTTTGCAAAGATGGAAGAATGATTGCAGTAGAAATGAAAAGTCGTTTGATTAATTATGAAGGCAATGAAGTAATTTTGAGTGTTGCTCGTAATATAGAAGAGCGAAAAGCAATGCAAAAACGTATTATCAGCACAGTTATTAAAACCGAAGAAAAGGAGCGTAAAAAATTTGCTGCCGATTTGCACGACGAACTTGGTCCGGTTCTTTCCACAATAAAACTTTATAGCGATTTGTTAAAAACAAAACCAATAGAAGATGAAAAAAGTAAGGAACTAATCAACGATATCGATGGACTAACAGATATGGCAATTTCAACAACCCGTGATTTGCAAAACCGTATTACGCCAACAATTTTGCACGATTTTGGATTAGCAACTGCTATTGAAGAGTTTAGTAATTATATCAACAAAACAAAATCAATTAAAATTTCCGTTGATAGTTCTGAATATAAGGTAATTAGCGAAAGTATTGTTGAAACAATTATTTTTCAGGTGACCAAAGAATTGATTCACAATACATTGAAACATGCAAGTGCAAGAAATATCAAAATTGAATTGAAAGTACTTAATAATCAGCTGATTTTATATTACAAAGATGACGGAGTTGGTTTTGATTTTGACGAAATGTTGCAAACAAGTCAGGGGTTGGGTTTAAATAATATTGTCAACAAAGTTAAAACAATTAAGGGAATGTGCGATTTTAACAGCCGTCCTGACAAAGGAATGTTTGTTTTGATAACAGTAAAATTAAAAGATTAAAAATGGAAGTTTATACCGTAATAATAGCAGATGATCACGTTATTTTCCGCAAGGGAATGAAAACAGTTTTGAACGAAATTCCTTTTGTGAAAGTTATTGCAGAGGTCTCAAACGGAGTTGAATTGATGAAGTTGATGCGAAAACAAAGTGTTGATATAATTTTTATGGACATAAATATGCCCGAAATGAACGGAATTGAAGCGACAAAACAGGTAACTGAAAAATTTCCAAATACTGCCGTGATTGCACTTACTATGCACGAAGAAATTGGATATTTTAACCAAATGATTGATGCCGGAGCAAATGGTTTCTTGCTCAAAAAAACCACAAAAGAAGAACTAGAAGAGGCTATAAAAACTGTTCTTGAAGGTGAAAATTATTATTCAAAAGAATTTGTAAACAGCATGAATATTAACATTCCAAAGAAGAAAAAAGTTGACGTTGATTTATCAAAACGCGAAATTGAAATATTGGAGTTAATTTGTCGAGGTTACTCAAATGTGGAAATGGCTAAAAAGCTGAATTTAAGTCAAAAAACAATAGATGGACACAGAACCCGTTTACTTGAAAAAACAGGTGCTAAAAATGCCGCAAATCTCGTAATGTTTGCATTGAAAAATAATCTTGTTGATTTGGGGTAAATCCAGTGAAATAATTATTTTATTTACTCAAAAAAAACTCAATTCCCACTTTAAAAGTAAAACCATTTTGAGGAATTACAGCAGTGTAAACTCCTGATTGTTCATATAATCCGCCATGTTCAACGTATTGATTAAGAACGTTTTCAAAATTTGCATATATTCTGAAATATTGGCTTAGATTATTCAAGGCAATATTTGCATCAAGGTTGAAATATCCGGGTTGAATATTATTTGGAAAAATATCTGTATTCATGTTGTACATATTACTAACCCACTTAAATCTAGTTGAAAAAGTAACATGTCTAAATAAGTTTTGAGCAGTAAAACCAGCCCAAACTTTGTGCATTGAAATCCTTGGTAGAGCAACTTCTGAACCGTCTTTTTGAATTGAATTTGCGTTTGTGTACGAGTAATACGAATATACGAAAATGTTTTTTGATATTTTGGTGTTTAAAATAGCATCAATTCCAATAATTTCCTGACTACCAATGTTTTCGTTTCGTAATCCGCTTGTGTAAGTGTCAAAGTATTTATTATAAACGGAATCAGTTGGATATTCTGCAAAGAACGAACGTTCAATTAGGTTTGTCATGCTGTTAAAATAAGCTGTTGCGCTTAGATTGATATTTTCTGTAATATTTTGATTTACACTAATTTCATGAGAGCTAACTATTTGATTCTCAAGAACCCATGATGGGTCAGTTTTTTGGATTTCTGTCATTGAAATATTTGCAACAGTAGGTGCACCCCATTGTTCGTATTGAAAAAACAGCGATGGAGCTTGGAATGCTCTTCCGAATAATATTTTTATTCTTGTTGATTCAAAAGGCATAAGAACAAGTCCTAATCGAGGATTGAAAACCCCCTGGTATCTTGTAGAATAATCGTATCTTGCTCCAATTGTAAATTTAGTAAATTTGAACGGAGAATACTCAAATTGTCCAAATCCGGCTGTTCGGTTTTCCGTAATTGTTAATTGTTCGTCAATTATTTTTGCATTTTCACCTTCGTATTTGTCTGAATTTCCCAATATTTCATCGTTAGCATAGGGAGGAATGCTTGTTGAATATTCGTTGTCAACACCTGCTATGAACTGAAATTTATCCGAAAAAGCCTGATTATAAGTAATTGTCGCATGAATGGTATTGTCATTGCCGGTCATGTATTGTTTGTACGTTTCGTTTGCGTCAAAAACAGAAGGAATATTCCATTTGTAATAAAGAGTATTATTGTCTTGTGTGTGATTTTTATATGTTAAATCAAAATTAAATTCTCCTGCTTTTTTAAAGTTTTTTTTGTAATTTATCCAGACTACATCTGTCGAATTTTTCCATTTGTTTTCCTTATTGTAAATATATATTTCAGGAATAAAACCAAGAGCATTTCCCTCGTCGAATTGTTTTCTAAAATAATTTACCGAAAAATTTCTGTATTGTGCTTTAAAAAAAATTGTGTGATCATCAGTTGGTTGTTCAAATTTATTAACAAGTGGCGAAGGATAAGTATTTATCAATCCATAATTGTAAAATGTTTGGTCACCATCAATAAAGTTTGGTCCATCAGATTGATACATTCTTGCCATTAAATAAAATGATAAATTTCTATTTACTTTAATTGACGTTTCCAAAGAGCCGTCGATAGTATTCATACTACCGTAATTAAAATTTCCGGTAGCATGAAAAGAATGTTCGTCATCTGGTTCATCAAAAATAATATTGATAATACCAGAATAAGCGTCGGCACCATAAACTGCTGATGCGGGACCATAAATAACCTCAATTCTTTTTGCATATTTTATTGAAATTGAGTTACCTATCGAAATATGTGTTCCGCTGGCAGGATTTATTTTATGTCCGTTTATAAGTATTAAAAATCTATCATTTCCTTCGACTCCTCTCAAAGAATAAAATTCGCCAAATTGTCCGGCATTTGAAACAATGTCAAAACCGGCAACATCTTTAAGTACATCGGATAAATCCTGATAACCTCTGTCGTTGATTTGCTGATGGCTTATTACCTGAATTGAGTTCGGGACATTAGAAATGTTTTGGCTGTATCGGCTTACACCTGATACTTCTAAATTCATTAACTGCTCAAGAGACATATCCCATAAACTATCAATATTTGTTTCATCAGGTTGAGCATAAACGCTCAAAAAGGCACATACCTGTAAACTTAAAATTAAAAGGATTTTTTTCATTTCTGCTCTTATTTCATTTTAATAATAACTTTAAATTATTGAAAATCACATTGATGTAGTATTTTCATTTGAAAATCAATAGCTTTGTATTACTGATGATTTTTCTGAAATCCTGATTTGATAATCAAAAGTCAACATCAAATCTAATTCAAAAAATCATTTTTCAAAAAAAAAGTTAAAAAATGTTTTCAAAAGCAACTTATTTTGATTTGGTCGTGTCTTAATTTTTATTTATTTTTCTGAAAGAATAGATTTTATTTTGTAATAATTTTCATCTCACAATTTTTACAGTCAAATTCAAGTATAAAAGTTTTATTGTCTAATTTTAAATATTTTGGGTTGATTTTTTCTTTTGGATTTTGGTATGTTGGGCAAAAACCGAGATTATATTTTATGCACAATTTGGTTGTCATTACAACTTTTCGGTCTTCTTTTTTTGAAATCTCAAAAGCTTGTTCTGTTTTTTCAACTCCATGATTCAAATAAAATTTTTCGGCTAAAGAATTTGATATATTTGCTTTATAGTCAAGTTCTTTTAAAATGAATTGAGCGTTGTTTTTTTCTATTTTATTTTCTGAAATAATATATTTTGAACCTAACAAAGTGTAGAGTACATCTAATGCTTCTCTTCTTATTTTATTGAGTTCAGAAATTGGCACAAAATAAATATTGGGTAAGTTGATATTTAGCTTGTTAACTTTAAAAACAGTATTTCCGGTTTTTTGGAGTTGATTTTTGATATTTTCAACTGCTTTTTGCTCATTATTGGCTGTTTCTTTTTTAAGTTCTAATGTTTTTTCAACCGAATAAACTTCTTCTTCAGTCGAAATTTTCAAACTAAAACCTGAATTTGTTTCTGAAAATAAGATGTTTACAAAAATAAATCTACCATTTTCAATTTGGCTGATTTTTTTGTTAAAATCGTGATCATTATTCCTGAAAATAAGCGTTCCAACACTTATTTGAGCAATATTTTTGGTGTAAATTTTATTGTTTTCTGTTTTATTAACACTAAATCCTATCAATTCTTCATTTTTATCAAAAAAGCAAAGTCCGTCACCGTTTATAATTTTTTCTTTTGAATCAATTTCAATGAAATTTTTATCAGATTTTTTGACTCTTCCCAAAGGTTTTCCAACTGATTTTGGAGATGTTGAAGTCATTTCAGGTTTCCTTTCGGTCAGAAAATAATCGGTAAATCTGCGATTGAATGTTTTTTCTAAATCGGGTTCAAAATCAAAGAAAAACCTGCCTATTGACGACTGTTTAAATTCTTTATTATCGTTAAAAAAATTATCTAAAATCTTTCTATAATAGGCAGTTACATTTTTGACATAATTTTGGTCTTTTAATCTACCTTCGATTTTAAAAGATGTAATTCCTGCATTTATCATATCAATAATATTTGCAGAACGATTCATGTCTTTTAGTGAAAGCAAATGTTTATTTTTCGCCAAAAGTTTGTTGTTTTCGTCATACAAATCATATTTCAGCCGACAAGTTTGTGCACATTCGCCTCTATTTCCGCTTCGTCCACCAATGTATGCGCTCATGTAACATTGTCCGCTGTAGCTCACGCATAATGCACCGTGAATAAAGGCTTCCAGCTCAATGTGTGTATTATTGCGGATTTCAGCAATTTGATGAAGTGACAGTTCTCGAGCAAGAATTGCACGAGTAAAACCTGTTTTTTCATAGAAATTTATTTTCCTAAAATCTATATTATGAGCCTGAGTACTTGCGTGGAGTGGGATAGGAGGTAAGTCCATTTCCAAAATTCCAATATCCTGAATGATCAGCGCATCTGCACCGGAATTATAGATTTGATGAATAATTTTTTCGGCTTCGGCTAATTCTTTTTCGTACAAAATTGTATTTAAAGCAACAAAAACTTTTGAATGGAATTTGTGAGCGTATTTGCAAAGGTTTTCAATGTCTTGAATTGAGTTTCCAACAACGGCTCTTGCACCAAATTTTGGAGCACCAATATAAACAGCATCTGCGCCGAAATTTATTGCTGTTTTGCCTGATTCTAAGTTTTTTGCAGGGCTTAATAATTCTAATGTGTTGTTTTTCAATGTGTTGTTTAAAGCGTTTGTTTTGTAAAGATAATATTGGTTAAATATATTTCAAAACATTATTTCAATTGATGTTTATATTTTCTACTTTTGAAATAAAAAATGTTTACATCTGACCACATTCACCCAATGGTAGCGCATTTTCCTGTTGCGCTTATAATAGTAGGATTTTTGTTTGAAATTTTTTCATTGTTTTTCAAAAAAGAAGCGTGTTTATCTAAAACAGGATTTTATCTTTTGGAAATTGGTGCTTTGTCAGTTGTTGTTACCTATTTATCGGGTGTTATTTTTACCGAAGAATTAACCGGACCCGCTCACGAAGTTATGGAAACTCACGAATTGTTTGCCCTTTTAACTATGATTACAATGGTTGTAAATGCTTTATTCCGCTTATGGCTTATTTACAAGAAAAAAGAAGAAACAAATTTGAAATGGTTTGCATTTAGTTTGTACGCAATTTCTACTGTTTTAGTTGGTATAACTGGCTTTTTCGGAGGAACACTTGCTTATAATTATTTGATGACAGTCTAGGCTTTTGAAAAATATTTTTGAGTAGTTTTTTTGTCTGTTTTTCTAAAAATATATGTCTTGAATATTCTAAAATGAATTTTTTAGTTAAAGGTAACAATGAAAAAAATAATCTACATACTGCTGATTTTGTTTGCATTAGGTTGTCAGACAAAACAAAATGAGACAATTAAGTTTTTGAACGAAGGAGTTGAGAAGAGTAACGTTATAATTGAAGATTTAACTTCTGTAATATACTCTAATATTAATGCAAAAACCGAAGAAAATCCCACAAAATTTAAGCAATATTTACAAGTATTTGAGGCAATCAAAGAAAGTCAGAATGAATTGGAAACGTTTATTTATTCATTTCTTGATACAGAAGAAATTAAACCAATATCAAAAGAAGATAAATTAATAATTTTCAAATTGATTAATAACCATAAGTCATTATTAGCTAAAACAATAGATTCTTTGGAACTTGATATTGATGTTGAAAATTATTTTGACTTAGATTTTTTTGAAAAAGGAGGTTTAAATTCAGAAAAGTTGAATATCATATTAAATAGAACTAATAATGCAACTTACAAAGTTTTGAAATAGATTGACAATAGGTATTTGTTTGATTTTAGTTATCATTTCAATGATATTTTTGCATATTCTGTTTTAAAAAACAGCCAATCGAAAGTTAATGATTTGCTTGAAGTCAAAATCTATTTAGTTGCTGTTGATACAAATTTAGATTTACACGCTTTGATTGACAAAAAAGAATATCATAATAAAGTATATATTGATTTTACAAGAGAAATAAAAGAATCAGAAGACCTAAAACTGAAAGGCTATTTATTTCTTTCCATTTATGATGATACCGTGAAATTTCCTTTTAGTTTTACATTTTAAAATGCCTGATTATGAAAAAATATTTGATATTCATTGCCGTGTTTTTTGCTGCATGTAGTAACAACAAAACAGCTTATTATACAGAACAGTACAAGTCCTATGAAAATTCTATTGACGTACTGAATGAAAATTTAGGTAAAGAATATTGGGAATTCAATGAAAATATTTCTGACCACAAAGGACTGGAGGAACATTTGGAAACATTGGACGAAATAAATGAATATTCTGAAAATATTCTTGAAATAATTGACGAAATTAGAATTGATTTAGCAGGAACAGATAAATTAACAGCCGAAGAAGTAAATAATCTGACTAGAAATTATAAAATTGACGCCAAAGTTTTGGGAGCATTAAAGTTGGGATTTATGGATTTTGAGAAATTGACAATTAATATTGTTGATGAAAAGAATGAGACACTTCGGGAAAATATTTCAAAAACCCTTGATACAGAAAGATGGAATGAAATCGAAGGATTAAACGGAGAGGTTGTAAAATCTCAACTTATGTTTGTTGTTCTAGCAAAGCTTTATTTTGATGTTTTGTTAGTGAAATATGATGTTTATAGATGGTTTTTCAGCAGGTTATGTATTACAGATTTTAGATTTAATAAGATTGAACCGGTCATTCTAACTGAAAAATATTCTTATGATATTGGAGAAACGGTTAAAGCAAAAATTTATCTTGTAGCGAGAGATACAATGTCTAATCCTTTGATCTATTTTGCAAATGACGAAATTCCATTTGAAAATGGAGTTGGGATTTACAAAAAGAAAATTACCCAAATCGGCAAAAAAATTGAACATGGAAATGTAGTTATCCAAAACCCGGCAACAGGCGAAGATGTTTTTTATCCTTTTACGATTGAATACGAAGTTGTAAATTGAAAAAATATTATATTTTTATCCCCCAAATAGTAATGTCATCTGTTTGCATTTGATTTTGTTGCCATTTGTCAAGATAGTTTTGTAATCTTTCTCTTTGTTCTTTTAGAGGTAATTCTGTAATTTCTTGTAAAATAGAATACAAAGAATTTGAGCCGATTCTTTTTCTGTCGTTATTATGTTGATCGATATAACCATCAGACGAAAGATAAATTATTGAATCCTTTGCAAGAGTAATTTTTTCGTCTTCAAAAGTAATTTTGTTGTGTTTTGAAGGAGTACCACCTATACTTTTGCGTTGTCCCTTTAGATGTCCAATTTTTTTTGTTTCAGAGTCGTAATAGATTAATGGTCTTTTGGCTCCACAAAAAGTAATTTCTTTTTTTACTTGTGTTGTGTCAATTTTACACAAAATAAGATCCATTCCATCAGCATTGGCTGAGTTTTCTTGACTTAAAGAATTGAAAATAGCCGTATGAAGATGTTCCAATATTTTTGCAGGAGAATGAATATTTTCCAGAATAACTATTTCGTCTAAAATACGACTCCCCATAATACTCATGAATGCTCCGGGAACACCATGTCCGGTACAGTCAACAGCCGCAATAAAGTACACTTTATCTATTTCAACCAACCAGTAAAAATCGCCGGAAACAATATCTTTGGGTTTGTAAAGTATGAAATTTTCAAAATAAGTGGAAAATTCGTTAACATTTGGTAAAATTGCTCTCTGAATAGTTCTTGCGTACTCAATACTTTGATTTATCGCTTCATTTTTTTCGGAAATAATTTCATTTTTAACAAGTAACTCATCTTTTTGAGCTAAAATTTCATCTCGATGTTGTTGTAATTCCTCGTTTTTTTCTCTGATTTCTTGCTCTGCAATTTTTTGGGGTGTAATATCTGTTTCTACAATTACAAGTTTTAGTACTTCCTTTTTTTCATCAAGTACAGGCGTAACAGTCGATTGAACCCATATTTTGGAGTCATCTTTTAGCTCAAAAAAAGATTGATAAGTGACACTTTGTTTTTCTTCGATACACTGAATAAATTTATCTTTGTTTACTGAGCATTCTAATAATGTTGGGCAAATATTTTGGAATTCTTCCAAGGTGTATTTTAGCATTTTTGTGAAACCTTTGTTTACCCATTCTATTTTTGTGTCTTTGTCGGTTATTATAATGCTGTTATCCGTTTCACTTGCAGCAACAGAAAGTTGGCGTAATTCGAGGTTTGTTTTAGCTAGAATTTCTGCTTGTGTTTGAATTTCTTCTTTTTGTTGTAATGTTTCTTCAAGATATTCAGTTTTTTCTTTATCTGCCATAATAAAGGCATTGAATGTACTGCTTCTAACATATTCAAAAATAAATGCAAGTGTTGAAGTGGCTAAGTATGTAATAATAAAACGTTCATGTAAATCTTTTGGGTAAAAAGTTAAGTTTGTAATATTTAAGTTAAAAAAAACAATTACAACAATTAATAAAGCGAAAACAAAGAATAATCCTTTTTTGTTACCTAATGTGAAAAAGACCAGAAGTGGGTATAAATAAAACCAAAATAATCCTGTTGTTGTTTCTCCAATTTTGACTAATAATGCAATTTCTAACAAAAACATTAAAAAAACTACAAATAAGGAAGCCGATTCAATGTTTTTTTTTATTTGAAAAACCACTAAATTAACAATAGTAAGTGACATAAAGCTACCTACCACAACAGAATATGAAAGCTTATGTTTTATAATACCTCCAATGAAAAAGTAAAGTAAAGACGAAATTCCGACAAGGCTAAAAAGGTTGATAACCATAGCCTTACGAATTTTGCTTTCAAAAAAACTACCTTCCTGATTAGCAGTAATAAAACGATTGAATAAACTTCTTTCTTTCACCTTCTGTCTCCTTTAAATTAAGCCTTAAAACTACAAAAATTTCTCCAAAAAAACAAGATGTTCAAAAAAAACTCTTTTATTTTGCTTTTTTGAAATTAAAGGCTTTAATTTGCAGGACTATTTAGATTTGTTCTAAATAGCATAAATGGAATTAATTGATTGATTATTAGCGGCTTTAGTCCATAAACTCTTTTTCTTTTAGTTCTTTAATTTTCAAAAAAACTTCTAAATTGTCTAATTGAAAAATTGACAAATAATATTACTATGAATGATTCAAAACAAATAATTGACGATTTACAAAATAAAAAATACGAGGCTGGTTTTGTTACTGATATCGAACAAGATGTTTTTCCCGTAGGTTTAGATGAAGATGTTATCAGAAAATTATCAGCAATAAAAGGTGAACCTGAATGGTTTCTTGATTCTCGGTTAAAGGCTTTTAGGTACTGGCAAAAAATGAAAATGCCGAATTGGTCTTATTTGAATATGCCTAAGATTGATTTTCAGGCTATTAGCTATTATGCTGCTCCTAAAAATATACCAAAATATAACAGTCTTGATGAAGTTGATCCTGAATTGATTGAAACATACAAAAAATTGGGTATTCCGCTCGAAGAACAAAAAATTCTTGCAGGAGTCGCAGTAGATGTTGTTTTTGACAGTACTTCGGTTCATACAACTTTTAGAAAAACTCTTGAAGAAAAAGGAATTATTTTTTGTTCAATTTCTGATGCGATAAAAGAATATCCTGAGTTGGTTAAAAAATATATAGGTTCTGTTATTCCTTACACTGATAACTATATTTCTGCTCTTAATGCAGCGGTATTTTCTGATGGCTCTTTTGTTTATATTCCAAAAGGTGTTCGTTGTCCTATTGAACTTTCAACTTATTTTAGAATAAATGCTGCAAATACTGGTCAGTTTGAACGTACCTTAATTGTTGCCGACGAAGACAGTTATGTAAGTTATCTTGAAGGTTGTACAGCTCCTCAACGTGATGAAAATCAGTTTCATGCTGCTGTTGTTGAACTTGTTGCCATGAAAAACGCAGAGATTAAATATTCTACTGTTCAAAACTGGTATCCGGGGGATAAAAATGGGAAAGGAGGTATTTACAATCTCGTTGTAAAACGTGGAATGTGCAAAGGTGATAATTCGAAAATTTTCTGGACACAAGTAGAAACCGGTTCTGCAATAACATGGAAATACCCCAGTACAATTCTTCGTGGAGATAATACTTTGAGCGAATTTTATTCTGTTGCTGTAACCAATAATTATCAGCAAGCAGACACAGGTTCAAAAATGATCCATCTTGGTAAAAATTCAAGAAGTAGAATTGTTTCTAAAGGAATTTCAATTGGGAATAGTCAAAACAGTTATCGAGGGTTGGTTGACATTAAAAAAACTGCCGAAAATGCTAAAAATCACACACAATGTGACTCTTTGTTAATAGGCGACAAATGCGGTGCTCATACTTTCCCGTATATTCAGGTTGATAATCAAACAGCAACTCTGGAACACGAAGCAACTACAACTAAAATAGCAGAAGATCAGATATTTTATTGCCAACAACGTGGACTTGATCCGGAAAAAGCTGTGGCGCTTATTGTTAATGGTTTTGCTCGTGAAGTAATGAGCAAACTACCAATGGAATTTGCCGCTGAAGCAAAAAAATTGTTAGAGATTACACTAGAAGGAAGCGTGGGGTAGTGAACAATGAACAATTTACAGAGAACAATGAACAATTTACAAATAATAAATAACAAATAGCAATATAAATGGAAAATATATTGAAAAATAAGAGTTTTTTGTTTGCTGTAAGAATTGTAAATATGTCAAAATATCTTAGAGAAAATAATAATGAATTTGTATTAACTAAACAGATTTTGAGAGCAGGTACTTCAATTGGAGCAATGGTGAGGGAATCAGAATACGCTGAGAGTAAACAAGATTTTATTCATAAATTAAATATTGCCCTAAAAGAAGCTATTGAAACAGAATATTGGTTAGAATTGCTTTTTGCAACTGATTACATTGATGAAAACCTTGTAAATTCTTTAAAAATGGATAATAAAGAATTAATTAAAATGTTGATTTCAAGTATAAAAACAACAAAATAAAGTATAAAAAATAATTTTAATATGTGCTTTGATAAATTATTGGATTAAAAAGAATGAATTGTTAGCTATTGCTACTGCAATAGTATCGTTAATTCAAAAGGATTGTTCACTGTACATTGTTAATTGTTAATTAAATAAATTATGTTAAGTATAAAAAATTTACATGCCGAAATAGACGGCAAAGAAATATTAAAAGGAATTAATCTGGAAGTAAAACCGGGTGAAATTCACGCAATTATGGGACCTAATGGTTCCGGTAAAAGCACTTTGGCATCGGTTTTAGCCGGAAGGGAACTTTTTAATGTAACTAAAGGAGAAGTTCTTTTTGAAGGTAAAAATTTATTGGATTTAAGTCCCGAAGAACGTTCAAGAGAAGGCGTTTTTTTAGCTTTTCAATATCCGGTTGAAATTCCTGGAGTTAGTATTATTAATTTTCTTAAAGCTGCTTTGGAAGAACACAGAAAACACAGAGGATTAGAGCCACTTAGTGCCGGTGAATTTCTTAAGTTAATGAAAGAAAAAATTCAACTTGTTGAGTTTGATACAAAATTGCAGAATCGAGCAGTAAATGAAGGCTTTTCAGGAGGAGAAAAGAAGAAAAACGAGATTTTGCAAATGGCTTTTTTAGAACCAAAATTTGCTGTGCTTGACGAAACTGATTCCGGTTTAGATATTGACGCTCTCAGAATAGTTGCGAATGGCGTAAATAAGCTTAAAAATAAAGATAATTCGTTTTTGGTTATTACTCATTATCAGCGACTTTTAGATTATATTGTTCCTGATATTGTTCATGTTCTTTACAATGGTCAGATTGTTAAAACAGGCGACAAAACTCTTGCTTACGAATTAGAAGAAAAGGGCTACGACTGGATTAAAAAAGAAGTAAATAATAAGTAGTCGAGTTATCGAGTAGCTAGTTGATTTGTCCGGTTTAGTAGACACTATAACTCGAAAACTCGAAAACTCGAAAACACGATAACTCGAAAACACGATAACTCGAAAACACGATAACTCGAAAACACGATAACTTGATAACTCGAATACACGATAACTTACAACTAAATTTAAAATGAGCATATTAAAATCAAAATATTTAACCAAAGAAGATTTTGTTGAAATATATAAAAACAACGGCAATGCTTTAGCAGGTGAAACTGTTAAACAATCGGCGTTTGATTATATTCAGGATAATGATTTACCAACTACAAAACTAGAAAATTGGAGAAAAACAGATATTACGCCGTTGCTTAAGCACAGATTTGAATATGGCAAAGAGGTTGACTTAGATGAAATTGTTCTTACAATGTACAATTTAACAGGACAATCAGCAAATATTCTGGTTTTTGTAAATGGACATTTTATACCTAAATTTTCAAGAATTACCGAAAAAGAAGATGTTTTTATTTTTGATAATATAGCAAATGTCAAAAAAAATCAGCCTGAATATTTCCAAAAATATTTTAATAAAACCGAAGCACATTCAGCAAATATTTTTTCGGCATTAAATACTGCTTATGCCCCAAATGGAGCTTTTGTTGCTATAAAGAAAAACTCTGTTGTTCAAAATCCTGTGCATATTTATCATTTTTCCGATGGAGATAATCAAAAAGTTACATCTTTGATGAGAAATTTGATAGTGGCAGAATGTGGAGCAAAAGCACATATTGTTTTTAGCTTTCATCCACTTTCAAATGATTATATTTATACAAATGTTGTGAATGAGGTGTTTACAGAAGCAAATTCATACATTGATTTGAATATTTTTCAGGGCGAAGGCGATGATGCTTTTCAAACAAATCTGACAAAAGTTCATCAGGAAACAGGAAGCAGTTTTTATGCAAATACTTTTACCCTTTGTGGTCATTTAGTTAGAAACGACATTTTGGTAAAAATCAACGGTGAAAATTGTCACACAGAACTCAACGGATTATATATGCCAGACCGCGAGCAACATTTTGATAATACTTTGTACGTTGATCATCACGTTGGTCATTCAAGTAGCAAGCAATTTTATCGCGGAATTATGGAAAATAACGCAACTGCAGTATTTTTTGGTCAAAGTTATATCAATAAAGACGCAATAAAGTCTGATATTCAACAAACTAATAATAATATTTTACTTTCTCAACATTCAAAAATTCATTCAAAACCACAATTGATAATTCACAATGATGATGTTTCTGCAACACACGGTTCAACGGTCGGACAGCTTGACCAGGAAGCATTATTTTACATGAGAAGTCGTGGAATTGGACAAAAACGTGCAAAAGTTCTTCTTTTGAATGCTTTTGCAGAAGAAGTAATTAACAAAGTACAAATTGAAAAACTTAGGTTGTATTATCAATTTCTGGTTGAAAAAAGATTAACAGGAGATAAAATTGAAATGCAGTGTACTAAACTCGGTGAATGCAGAGGATGTTAATGAGTTTCATGTTGAAAGTTATAAAGTTGAAAGTTAATGATTAACATTGATAAAATAAGAGCGGATTTTCCGATTTTGAGCGAAAAAGTTTACGGAAAAGATTTGGTTTATTTTGATAACGGTGCTACAACTCATAAACCACAGGTAGTTATTGATGCTGTTAGCGATTTTTATGCAAAATATAATTCTAATATTCATCGAGGAAGCTACTATTTGAGCAATATTTCTACTCAAATGTACGAAAATGCACGTCAGAAAGTGCAGAAATTCATAAATGCTAAAAGTGAAAAAGAAGTAATTTTCACTAAAGGAACAACCGAAGGTTTAAATCTAATTGCTTCATCTTTTGGAAGTTTATTGCATAAAGGCGATGAAATTATAATTTCAACAATGGAACATCATGCTAACATTGTTCCCTGGCAAATGTTGAGAGACAGAGTTGGTATTGATTTAAAAATTATCCCTTTGGTTGATGATTTTCAGCTTGATTTAGAGGCTTTTGCAAATTTAATTACTGAAAAAACTAAGCTTGTTTCTGTTGTTCATGTCTCAAATACGTTAGGAGTAGTAAATCCGATTGAAAAAATAATAGAAATTGCTCATTATAAAGGTGTTCCAGTATTGATTGATGCTGCGCAATCTATTCAACATAAAAAAATTGATGTTCAAGAACTTGATTGTGAGTTTCTTGTGTTTTCGGGGCATAAAATTTATGCCGAAACCGGAATTGGAGTTTTGTACGGAAAACAGGAATGGCTTGAAAAACTGCCGCCTTATCAGGGTGGGGGAGACATGATAAAAGATGTGAGTTTTGAAAAAACAGAATTTGCTGATTTGCCATTTAAATTTGAAGCCGGAACAACTAATTTTGTTGGAGCTCATAGTATTGCTGTAGCAATAGATTATCTTGAAAATATCGGATTAGACAAAATAGAAGAATATGAGCGTAAATTGTACGATTACGCTTATGAAAAACTTAGCAAAATAGAAGATATTGAATTATATGCAACTTCAAAATCAAACAGAATAAGCGCAATTTCTTTCAATGTAAAAGGAGTTCATCACTTTGACATTGGTTCTATGCTTGATAAATTTGGCATTGCTGTTAGAACAGGTACGCATTGCACACAGCCGTTGGTGAATAGTATAGGCATACAAGGAACTGTAAGAGCAAGTTTTTCATTTTATAATACTTTCAAAGAAATAGATTATTTTATTGAAATTTTACCGAGAGTAATAAATATGTTTAAATAACTTTTTATCCTTTAAACATTTGTTAGATTTTAAAGCGTTGAAAAGAAAAAAAAAGATAAAAAATGCAAACAATTACAGAAATACAAAACGAAATAATCGAGGAGTTCTCAATGTTTGAGGAATGGATGGATAAATACGAATACGTAATTGATTTAGGAAAAGGAATTGAAACTCTTTCGGAAGATTTGAAGAAAGATGAGTTTTTAATAAAAGGTTGTCAATCAAGAGTTTGGCTTGTACCTAAATATGAAGATGAAAAAATAATTTTTTCAGCAGACAGCGATGCAATTATAACAAAAGGTATAGCAAGTCTTGTTATTCGAGTGTTTAGCAATAGAACTCCTGATGAAATTATAAATGCTGATATATTTTTTGTTGATAAAATTGGTTTAGCACAAAATCTATCGCCAACAAGAGCAAATGGATTAGCGTCTATGATAGATAAAATAAAGCATTACGCCACTTTAGGAGCTAAGAACTAAGAGTTAAGAACTAAGAATTATTAATTATTAACTAGTAATTGAATTATGAGTGAAGATTTTTTTAAATTAGAAACAGAAATAATAAACGCATTAAAAGAGGTTTACGACCCTGAAATACCAGTTAATGTGTACGATTTAGGACTTATATACAACATAGATATAGATGACGAAAATAATGTTGAATTAACAATGACATTAACAGCTCCAAACTGCCCTATTGCTGACCAAATATTATTTGAAATTCAGGCAAAAATAGAGGAAGTTGCTGACACTAATAATGTAAAAGTTAATCTGGTTTTCGATCCTCCTTGGAGTATGGAAATGATGTCGGAAGAAGCTAAATTGGAACTTGGTTATATGTAGATTTATTGCAAATATTGAATTTGGATAATAAAATTAGTATTTTTGTAAAAAGTTTACCTTATGAATGAAGAAGTTACATATCAAAAAATTCTTGATGCATTGGCAAAAGTGCCGGTAAAAAGATTGAGCAGGGTTTATGATTTAATTCGTTATGAATCAGTAGAAAATGATAAAAACAAGGAATCTATTCTTCAATTTGCCGGTTCATGGAATGAATTTTCAGATTCTGAGTTAGAAGATTTTTTGGGAAAGATTCAAGAAAACAGAAAAGAGATATTTGAAAGAAACATTGAGTTATGAAAAAAGCTTTAATTGATACTGATATAATTTCATATTTTTTAAAAGATAATACAACCGTTGTCAGACATGTCGAAAATTATTTGAATGAGTTTGAAGTGTTAAATATTAGTATTGTTACATATTATGAAATTTTAAATGGCTTGATGTTTAAAGATGCGAAAAAACAACTTGAAAGTTTTAAAAATTTTGCCAAGAATTGTAACATTATAAATCTAAGCCCAAAATCAGTTCATATTTCAGCCGAAATTTATTCAAATTTAAGAAGAACAGGTCAAGTAATTTCTCATACAGATGTCTTGATTGCAGGAATTGCTATTGTAAATGATTTAACCCTTATTACAAATAATATAAGTCATTTTAGTAGAATTTCAGAGTTGAATGTTGATAATTGGAATAAATAGTTCATGCCCAAACTACTAAAAGATCGCCGTTTATACGTAATTTTTGGAATAACTTTAATCGCTGTAATGGGTGTAGCAAGCCTTTCTCCGGCTTTCCCGATAATTGCAAAGACTCTTAATTTGGACAAAACTCATGTTGGGTTTTTGATAAGTGTGTTTACTTTGCCTGGAATTTTTCTTGCTCCTGTTGCCGGTATTTTAGCCGATAGATTTGGTAGAAAAACTGTTCTTGTTCCTTCTCTTTTTCTTTTTGCACTAGCCGGATTTGCATGTTTTTTTACCCGCGATTTTAAAATTCTTCTTCTTTTAAGATTTTTTCAGGGAGTTGGTGCCGCATCGCTTGGTTCGTTGAATGTAACTCTTGTAGGCGATTTTTTTAAGGGAAAAGACCGACCTGCTGCAATGGGTTACAACGCTAGCGTACTTAGTTTATCAACAGCTTCTTATCCACTAATTGGCGGACTTCTTGCAGGAATTGCTTGGTATTTTCCTTTTTTGTTGCCATTAGTGGCTATTCCGATTGGTTTAGTCGTTATTTTTGGCATAAAGGAGCCTGAATTAAACAAAACTCCAAACTTTTTTGTATATCTAAAAGCTGCCGGAAAAAGTATTATGAGAAAAGAGGTTCTCGGGCTTTTTATTCTTAGTATTCTTACATTTATAATCTTGTACGGAGCATTTTTAACTTATATACCTTTCCTTTTAGATGCCAATTTTGATTTATCTCCACAGAAAATAGGAATATTTTTGTCACTTAGTTCGTTTTCAACTGCTATAATGGCAACTCAAGTTGGAAAACTGACAAATAAATTCGGAAGTGTAAACTTGTTGAAAGTTGCGTTTTTTTTGTATATGGTTGTTGTTTTGTTGATTCCGAATATTCATAATTTGTACGCTTTGGCTTTCCCTATTGTGATTTTTGGAGCAGCACAAGCTCTTAATATTCCTAGCTTACAAACACTTTTAACAAATCTTGCTCCCGACGACCAACGAGCAATTTTTATGTCAACCAACGGAATGGTTCTTAGAATCGGGCAAACATTAGGTCCGCCTGTAATAGGAATTGGATTTACAATCGGTAAAATTGAAGGTGTTTATTATATGGCTGCTATTGTTGCTGTTGTAGGAATTGGAGTAATATTTTCATTGCTGAATAAAGTTGCAAAACCTGAATATTAGAATTTAATTTGTTTATAATTATTGGAAAAGTATTATTGTTTTATTTGCCTAAGTTATTGTAAAATGGTTTTTTTTTGAAACACACAATGGAACTTAGCAAAGCAATCTCACAGTCTGTCCCGAATATCGGGAAACAAAGATAGTAATGATAATACTTATTCTTTGGGGATTAGTGTTTTTGTAGCAAAAAATTAAAACAGACATGATATTTAAGGATAAATCAGTCAAAATTCAACTGTTCGAAAAAATAGGACAATTTTAAAAAGATATTTATAATGGATAAGCAAAATAGCATTAAACTATTCACCGATAAACGTGTACGCGTACATTGGGATAATGATGTTGAAAAATGGTTTTTTTCAGTGATTGATGTAATTGAGTTTTAACAGATAGTCCTCGTCCAAGAAAATATTGGAATGCTCTTAAAACAAAGCTGAAAGCGGAAGGAAGTGAGTTGTCCCAAAATGTGGGACAACTGAAAATGCAATCTTCTGATGGTAAATATTACAAAACCGATGTTGCTGATACAGAGACACTTTTGCGTCTAATTCAATCAATTCCATCGCCAAAGGCAGAGCCAATACTTTTTTAGAAAATAAAAAGAAAAATGAACTTGAAAATCCTGAAATAGATGAAGAAATAAAAGATTAGAAAATATAAAATTACAGATTATTTAAGTTTGCATAAAGAATGAAAAAAGTTGAATTAGGTTGATAAAACCTGATAATCTTCGTTATAAATTAAATTTTGTTTAATATTGTAACGTCAAAATTATTTACTTTGCACTTTAACCTTTGAACTTATAAAAAATGGCAAAAGAAAAAACAAATTTGAACTCAATGGTCGTAGGTTTGATTCCGGGCTTAATTGTACCGTTATTAACCTCTTTTTTGTTTTATGCTTCACAAGATATGTATGGTGTTCAGACTTATGGTGGCTTTTTAAGATATGCAATTTCTTATGGCGTTGTATCTCAGGTTTTAAGTGTTTCTTTGTTAGGCAATTTAGGCGTTTTCTTTTTGTTCATTTGGACAAACCGAAACAAATCTGCCAGAGGAGTAATTCTTGCCACATTTATCTACGGATTGTTTATTTTGATTTATAAATTCTTTTTGTAAAAATTTTACAATCTGTCAATCTTTCAATGTGTAAATCTGTCAATCGGAGAATATCTCAATCATTATTTACTTAACTATTAATCTTTGCTTACTAATAATTAACTATTAATTATTAACCATTAATTATTAGTTATTAGTTGAATTTTTTGTTCCTGAAAATCACCCAAATTATTATTGGAATGCCCAAAATAGCTGTAATTGAGTTTATTGGAATTATTTGAGACTCGAAAGAGTGGGAGAGTGCATCGCTCAAAAGCATTATTATTGCACCTATTAGTGCCGAAAAAATTACTAAATGTAAGTGTTTAGAGGTTTTGAAAATTATTCTTGCCAAATGTGGAATTGCAATTCCGATAAATCCAATTGGACCGCAAAAAGCTGTTGCTATTCCTGTCATTAAACCTGTAATTACAAATATCGAAAGTCTAAGAAGTTTTACATTAACGCCCAAAGTTTGAGCATTTTCATCACCAAGATAAAGAGAGTCGAAAAATTTTGACAAAATAACAGCGACCAAAGAAGGTATTAAAATCATTAAGGCAAAATACCAAAGTTGTTCATTCTGAACAGCATCAAGGCTTCCCATTGTCCAAATTACAAATTTTTTGAGCATTGGAGCTGCGCTGAAATATTGCATCAGGTTTACAAGTGCGCCAATTCCGCTTCCAAGCATAACTCCAATTATCAAAATTGTAAGAGAATCGTTGATTTTGATAGAAATAAGTAGGATAAGTAAAAGAATTAAACCGGCTCCCAAAATTCCTGCAATTGCAATAGAAAAACTCCCCGGAAGTGCTGTAAAACCAAGAAAACTAAGTCCTAATAAAAGCACAGCAACACCAAGACTTGCACCAGAGCTTATCCCAAAGATGTATGGACCAGCTAAAGGGTTTTTGAAAAGAGTTTGTAAAAGTAATCCACTGATTGGTAACGCAATACCAACAAGAATTGCTGTAAAAACACGTGGAAGGCGTAATTCGGAAATGATAAAAAAATCATCAGTATTGGAACTTTTGTTAAATAAAACTTCCAACACATGAGAAATTGAAAAGTTCAGGCTACCGGAACTAAGGTCTAAAATGAAAGCAAATAGCAGAATAATAATTAAAATAAAAATCGCCCAAGTTCGTTTCACGCCAAATTATTTAAAAACAACAAATGAAAAAAATGCGTAAACTGCTATAAAAACAATGAATAAAAAAACATACCAGCCGAATTTAGTATTCTTTTTAACTCCTTTTTTTTCTTTTTGACCTGTTTTTGATTTAAAAACGTGGTCGTATTGATTTGAGTTCTCCATAATTCCTTTTTTTGTAAAAATAAGAAATATTTTGTTCTAAAAAAGTTTATTTGATGAACAAAAGTAAAAATTCTCTCCAAAAAGGAGAGAATTTTTAGGGAAAAATTTAAAATTTAAAAATCTATTTATTTATTTTAATGTTTAATGTATGTTATTTATTCTTAGTTATTTATGTGGCTGATTTGACTCTGTAAAAAGCTTGAAAATTAATAAATTTGCAATTATTTCCTAATCCTCTAAAATCTTAATATGAGTACCAGCTTCCCAATCTTTAAACTCGTTTGTGTAGTACAAATAACAGGAACTTGCACGAGAAGTATAATTCCCTGCAATGTCGGCTTTTAGGTCAAGTTTTAGGTGACGTTGTTCATTTGGTTCCATTCCAACGTAATAAATTACAAGTTTTCCGTCAAAGATTTCGTAGTAATCCCACGAATTTTTCTCCGAAAGTTCTTTTAATTGCCATGGTTGAAGACTCAAACCTGCCGGAATGCCTATTTCTGCTGTTGTCATTGGGATTCCTTTTGTAGATTTATTTTCAATAATAATGTTCATTCTTACATTGTCCCCAACTTTTACAGTTTCGCTTTCAAGATTTGTTATTAAATCTACTTTGCAATTTTCACTTGGTGTAAACTTTAAGCTATTCCATTCAAAATCAAATGAGTAAGGAATATCATCATTGGAAACAAAGCTGATTTCAATGTTTTGTTTTCCTTTTCCAGTGATATATTCTTTCATGTCTATTGAAAATGAATTTAAGTCTTCGAAAGCTATTTTTTTATCAATTGTTTTGCCATTAATTACTATTCTTAATGTAATATCTTCTTTCGTTTTTTTGTACAGTTTGCTGTATTCTGTCAAAGCTGAAAGTGCCAAAACAGTGGCTTGAGTGCTACCAAAATTTCCAAATGTTCTGTTTTGTTGAATAAATAGTATTGTTTTTTGAATTTGTTCACTGTTTTTAATGTCTTGTTTTAAAAGAGCTAATAAGTACAACGAAGCAGTTTCAACTTTTAGGCTGATACCTGTAGAATTAGTAATTGACGGTTCAATCGAAATAGAATTGAAATCTTTTTTATCAAGTAATTCGGTAATTTCATCTACAAGTTCGTTTGCAATATTTTGTTTGTTCAGATAAAATGCTGTATTTGCCATCAATCCAAGTCTGTATGGGTCTTTTGATTTTAAAGCCTCTTCTTTTGCCAACAAAAATTCTTTTTCCATGTCAAACATTCCACATTTTGACAAAGCGTACAAAACATAAGCATTTACAACGCTTTGATTTGCAAGCCACGAATGGTAGCTATTTGTAGAAAAAGCAAAATTTCCTTTTCCGTCTTTTCTGCTCAATAGCCATTCTTTTGTTCTTTTAAGCATATTTCCATCAACTCCCTGATAAACATTTTGCATTTCGGTAAATTCCATAATTCCCATTGCTGTAAGCCCTTCGTGTGCCGGGGTATGACCAAACCATTCAAATCCATTTTCAGAGGTTTCAAAAGTTATCAGTCTTTTGTATCCTTGATCTATGTAGTCAAGTGCTTTCTTTTCAATGTCAGGTTTTGATTGTCCGGTTTCTTTCAAAAGACTTAAAGCCAGAATGTTAGGATAAGTGCTCATAGAAGTTTGTTCAAAGCAGCCTCCCGGTTGTCTGAACATTCCTTCAACTCCGGCGGTTATGTCATCTAAAACATTTGCATAAATATTAAAACTTCCGTCAAAGCTGTTTTCAACGGGCTGATTTATATCAAAAGTAAAACTAATTGATTTAGAGGAACTTGAAAATGATTCTTTTACAGGAAATCCTTTGGGATAAATTGTTAAATTGTAGTTGAGTTCTTCTACATGATTTTCGCTGACAAAGTGAATTTTTATGTTTTCTTCTCCTGCAACCGGCAATGCTCTGAATGAAAATAATTCTTTTAACGAAGAGTTCGCTTTTACTGTCACTTCAATTTCAGTGACAGAAATTGCCATAAGATTTTTAGAATGTTGAATAACTATTTTCCCTGTAATATCAGTTTGTGTTGAATTATTTATCACAACCGGAACCGACATTGTGTCGTTGTAACTTAGTTCATAAGGAACTTTGGTTTGAATATTTACGGGTTTAATAATGCTCAAATTTTGTTCTGAACGACCAATATCGCCATTTCCTGAAATTCCTTCGGTTATTATTTTGAATGTACTGACTTCATCGGGGCAATAAATAGAAACAATTGCTTTTCCGTTTTCGTCAGTTTGAACATTAGCATTCCAATAAACAGTTGCGTTTCTGTCGCGTGTTTCGTTTTGTTGTCTCCAATATTCTTTTGTGTTGTAGGTTTCAACCTGATTTGTATTGTTATTACTAATTGTAAAAAGTGAATTTAGATATAATTTTTGATATCTGTTTTTTTTGTAAATATAAGAATTGCCATAAGTTGAGCTATTGGTATTGATAATAATAACACCATTTGCAGCTCTGTTTCCGTAAAATGCAGTAGCTTCTGGTCCTTCTATTATATAAACTGAACTAATATTTGATGGATTTACTCTTTCTAAAATAGGGTCATTAATGTCTGTAACATAACTAATTGGAACTCCGTCAACTATATAAAGTGGCGAATTTGTATTAAAAGAAGAATATCCTCGCATAACAATATTTGTGCTAGAACCAACACTTCCGGAAGCATTGCTAATATTCACTCCTGAAACTTTTCCAGAAAGGGCATTTAACGAAGACAACCGCTCTCCTGAAATATCTTGAACAGCATATCCGAGAGACTTTGCATCTTTTTTTATACCAAGTCCAGTAATAACAACTTCTGATATGTTTTCTCCTTGCATTTCGTCATCAAAATTGTCAATTAAATCAGGATTGTCGTTGCTGATTATTAGTTGTTCAGCAATTTTAGTCTCAGAATTGTTTTTGGCTAAATCTACAACCTCTAGTTTATTTGGGTCAACTTGCTGATCTAAAGTTTCATTATTAGAATTAGTACTATTTGGTTTTGTGTTTTCGTTGTAATCTCCTTGTATTTTATGAGAAGTAATAATTTGCACATTGTCTGCAAAATTTACATTTAAAAGAGCATCGTCAGGCAGTTCATTTGTTGAAATCTCTCTGATATAAAATGATTTTGGAGAAAGTCTGTTCGATTTTGCTACTAATTGTATATTTGAAGTAGGATCTACATTTGTAAAAATAAAATATCCGTCATCTGTGGTTGTTAGTTGTGCCGCTCTTTGTTGGTTATTTAATTCAAAAAGCCAAACTTCTGCTTTTATTCCTTTTTGATTGGTTTTTAATACTTGTCCGGCTATCGTTCTGTTTGTTTCCGCTTGAAATTTAACTATTGGTTGTTCGTTCAAAATTTCTTTCCAAGTAAATCGTCTCCAACCGTGTGTCATAAGCACAAAATCAAGGGCTTTTTCTGCTTTTTCTTCTTCTTTATCAAAATAAAAAGATGGTTCATAAATTTTCCCTTTAACCTCAGAACTCATTAAAAACCAGGATAGTATGTTATCTTGTTTGTCGTCAGCAAAAGTTATGTTTTTATCGTCAATAATTGCAAGTGACAGGTTTGCACTTACCGGCTTATTGTTTGAAGTGGTAATAATTTCAATATCAGTTAGTTCGTCTTTTGCAAATTTGTCTTTTTTTAGTTTAATTTCTACATTCATTGGCGAAATTTCACCGTAATATATCAAACGTTCGCATTCGGGAGTTCCTGCTGCATTGAAAAGAGTAATTCGTACTATTCCGTCAGAAAAATTGTTGCATGGAATAGAAATTTTATTGTTCCCTGCTTTTAAATCAACTCTTTCAATGTATTTTAATGAGTCCCTGATTGTGGCAACCAAAAAAGTAATTTCTTTGTTTGTTGAGTAAATATTTAAGTTTACTTTTTTATTTTTTGTATTTAGATATGATAGAACAAAACCCGAATTTAGCGACTTGGGTAATAAAAAAACAGTGTCTAGTTTGTGCGGTTTTGTAATTTGAGCTTTGTATTGAACATTTTTTTGTGGCGTAAAACTAAAAGCTCCCATTCCTTGATGAAAACTCTGAAAATCAGCTACAATTTTATTGTTTTCGTCTAATATAACTCCCTCAATATCAGCCGGTAATCCGAATTCATTTAGTGCTTCAAAAGCAATTTTGTTTTCAGCATTAGCAACAATGTAGCCTCCTTCAGGAAAAAATGCTAAATCAATATTGTTCAGCACAATAGGTATAGAACGGCTTATAGATTCGTTTTGTTCGTTATATTTAATCTGTATGTTTAATAAACCATCGTTTGTGTTTAGATTTTCTGGCAGTTTAAATTTTACGTCAAGTTTTCCTTCGCTATCTGTTGTTAGAGTTTGTTCATCAATCAATTTATTGTTAATGAGTATTTTAGCAGTAACCGGATAATCCGAAATAGCTTCATTTTTTAGGTTTTTTATACTTAAATCAGCCACAACTTTTGAGCCGGGACCATAAGCTTCTTTGTCAAAATCAACTTTTAATAAAACATTTGGCATTACAACTTTTTGAATAATTAGTTCTTTTTCAAAAAAGTCATCGTTAGCAAAATTTTTCATCCAGTTTGTATAAGCTTTAATTTTATACATTCCGCCTTTAAATGATTGACCAATAGTGAAATATCCATTAGCAACACCTTTATTTATGCTAAGAGTTTTTTTCTCGATAACACTTCCTTTTGGGTCAATAAGTTCAATATAAACCATGTTGCTAACAGGATTTAATTTATTTGTAATCCCATTTGCTAAATAAACTTTATAAAATATATTATCATCTTGCTGATAAAGTGTTTTATCAATGTGTAAATAAATTTTTTCGGGTGTTTTAGCTGTATTATAGACAGTAAGATTGTTAGAAAGTCTTTCGGGAAATGTTTGTGCATTCGCCGAAAATGCAATTAACGATAATATAAAAAATATTATCCCTGTTTTTAAGGTAGTTTTTCTTTTCATAATAGAAGGTTTTTTGGGTTAAAATCGTATGCTGAGTGAAGTTCCGTATGATTTAAGTGCCGGAATATTAAATAAATCAATTGCTTGAGTTGTCTGATAACCAAATAAAGCCGTTTGTGGGTCAACTCCGCTGTAAGGTGTAAATAGCAATAAGTTTTGTGCCCACACAGATAATGAAACCTCAAAATTTCTGATTTTAGTTATTTTATATTTTAAAGAAATTTCTTTTAGTCTAAACCATGTTGCATCTTCAATTGCTGCTTCTGCAACGCCGCTATATCCGTACATTTGCCAGAAATATTGGTCAACTATAACAGGTTTAGTATTAATTTCGCTGTTTTGTGTAACTCCTTCAAAAACATATTCTGTTTGGTCTCTTAAATCGGCTGATTCTTGTGATGTTCCGTAATAGTTTTGCACATTTTTGGTTCCGTTCCAAACATCGCCTCCTTTTTTGTATTCTAAGTTCACATTTAAACTTAAATTTCTTATAGTAATTCCGGAATTCAGGTTTAATATCCAGTCCGGTGTTGGGTCTCCAATTACAGACATCTGATAATCTACTAATGGAAAGCCATAAGATGAAATTATTTTATTTCCCTCAGAATCTTTCAGGAAACTTGAGCCAACAATTGCTCCAATTGCTTGTCCTTCAATCAGGTTAAGAGAAATATCTGAAAATCCGGCGTACGGAATTCTATCAATATTTGAGTATATTTGAGTTACTTCTGTTCTTGGTTTGTTAAAAATTAGGTCTATATAAAATTTGGAACTTTTAATAGAAAATTCGTTTGAAACTTTAATTTCAAGATTTTGTTCTGTATAATCTGCAACATTTTTTAATATAAAGTTACTCTCTAGTACCGGAAAAATGGAGTTTTTGTGTTTGCTTATTTTATAATTAACATTTAGATTTAAATCATATCGATTTCCGTAATAATCTGTTTTAAAACCAAAATCTAGCCTTTTTGCTGTTTCGGGAAGAATGTTTTCAGAAATAGTTGGGTAATAAATTTCTTTAAATGAATCAAAATTGCTACTGTTATAGAGTAAGGTGTTAAAATACAAATTTTGAATATGTATCGGATATTCTGTAACAATTTCTGAATACCTTGTATATAAAGTGAAAATTCTGTAATTTAATCCAATAAGACCAGAAGGTGAAAAATAGATTTTTTGAGAATTAAGTGTGTTTGAAGAATAAGTAGAAGCGTTGGTTTCAAGCATAAGAAAAGTTTTTTTGAGAAATTCATAATTAAACTCATTATTAAAAATAAGTTCGTTTGTATTTCTTTTATTTTCGATATTCCAACTATTTATGTAAGAATTCAAATTGTTTTTTGAATCGTTATAATTAAAAACATAAGTTAATTTACTATTGAGTTGAGTATCTCTGTACCGACTAGTTCTTTTGCGATAATAGCTACTTGCATGGAAGGATAAACTAGTGTTAAAAAAGAAATGGTTTTGCGATGATTCTCTTTTTAGGTATTCGTCAATCGGGTAATTGCTATATCCGGAGTTTTTTTCGTCAATTGTTCGGTCAAAAGCAAATAAATTATACATATCTAATCCACTATAATCTCGAGTGTAAAATTTTAAACTTCCTCCAAATTGTCTGTACTTGTTGTAATCATAGCTGTCGTTGACTATTTTGTAAGGATTTTTTGCGTCAGGATAATATGCCGAATAATTGGTATTATTATTATTAAAATTAACCGGAGTTGTCATTACAGATTGCACCAGCCTTGAATAATTGGCGCCGTTTTCAGGAAAAATTATTCTATTATCTGATAAAAAACTAGAAAAATCAATGATTCCAATTCTTACATTGTTATTGTTAATTGCAAAATTATAATTGTTGTTACTTTTGTTTGTATTTGGCACAATTCCAAATATATAGTCATTTTTGTAGCTGAAAATAAAATCGCGATTTGCTAATTTTGTAGAAAATCTGAATGAATTCTTTAAACTGTAACCTGTGTCAAAAAAATCATAAGGATTGTATATTTCACTTGCCGAAAGTGTATTTACATTACTTCCAAAACTATACTTAGAAGAAATATCGTAAACCGAGTTAATTCCCTGGCTGTAAGTTTTTTGTAGTACGGGGAGTTTATTTGGTAGATTAACGGCAAAAGAAGAATTATAATCAATAGAGAATTTTTTCAGGTAAAATCTGTCTGTCTCTATTAAATATTCTTTTGATTTTTTATCAAAATAAATATTGTTGATATTAGAATTAAAATAGTTGTAATTACTGGAATGTCCATTGTTGTAGTATTCAACAGCGTCAATTGGTAAACCCCATATACTTATAGTATTATTTATTTTCTGGATCTTTGAGTCATAACCAATATTTGTCATTTCCGCATGTCCAATGTTTTTTTCGGGAGTTGTTTTTTCTGTGTTTTTATCCAAATACGGAGTAACAGTTACTTTTGTCACAGGAGAATTTATTGTAACAGAATAGCAGATACTATTCCAGTAATAATATATTATACTACCTGGTTGTACATTTACTTTGTAGTGACCATTGCTTTTTGTGTTAAATGATTCTTTGTGTTGATTATTATAATAAACATAAATCCATACATTTTCAGCTGGATTTCCTCTGTAATCAGTTAGATAGCCTTCTACGGTAATAGTATTCGCTTCTTGATTTTGGGCTGTAACTATTTTTGATGTGAATAAAAAAACTAAAAAAATCAATAGTAGAGTTTTCTTCATAATTATTGGTTTTGGGGTTCTTAAAAGTTTGTGTGAAAATATAAAAAAATGCAATGAAATGCGTAAAAGTTTTCCTTAATATAACTTAATAAAGTCTTAAAAATGGTTAATACGTATAATAAACAATCGGAAAGTTGTTTTGTAAATAAATTTGCGTCTAAATATAAAGGACAGGAAACATTCGATTTGCTTTCAAAAGAGAGTGTATGTATTACCCAGATGGCTACTAAAATCTATAACTCAATGAAAAAATATGTGAATAAAGAGCAATTGATTGGTTGGCAACATCAGTGAGAGCATAATCGAGGTAAAATCCATGAAAAATAAGTCCAAGTCCAATGCTTGGCACAAAATCAAGGCTATTTTCTTTGAAATATTCTTCTCCTTCGGCAACATTATTTCTAAAATCAGGAATAAGTTGAAAATTATTCACACCGGCGCGAATAAAAACAGCTTTTTTGTAGTTAAATTCAAACCCTGCTTGCGGATAAATACTAATTGGATTAAAACTTAAAAGAGCGTTCCTTTCTCCGTCAAAAGTAAAATTAATATCAATTTCGCCTTGAAGTCCTGTATTATCAGAAAATTTAAAATATCTACCAACGCCTGAGTTTAAAATCGGCATAGCAATTTCCAGATTGTTTTTTGGAAGTTCGTTTCCGGTTTCTTCAAAAACAATTCTCATTTGATCGCTTATGTTGTAGAACCAAGCTGTAAATCCGGTTGTTGCGTTAGTTAGGTTGGCTCCAAAATTCCATTTGTTTAGTTTATATTGAACACCAGCATCAAGAGCAAAACCGTAGGCAGTAGCAAATTCGCCTTGATTTCTAAAAATAATTTTTGCATTTGCTCCGTAACTTAACCCATCAATATTCGATTTTTTGCCAAAAGAAGCCAAAAGAGCATAATCAGCAACAGAAAAAAGTTCAATTCTATCGTAATCTATGTTTCCATTTTCGTCGTATAGATATAATGTGTTCTGAATATCATCAACACCAAGTCTTATTAAAGAAACCGCAACGCCTGTACTATCATTAAGTTTGTATGAAAAACCGGCATAGTCATATTTTGCTATTCCTGCAAAATATTCAGAGTGCATCAACGAAGCCTGAAATTTGCTTTGCAAATTATTCAAACCTGCCGGATTATAGTAAGAAGCAGAAAAATCATTAACATTTGCTACAACACTATTTCCGAGCGAAATGTTTTTAGCACTCACGCCAATTGTAAGATAATCATTGCTGTATTTAAGAATCTGAGCATTAAGATTACTTAAAAGCATTAAAAAGAATATAGTAATTGCTGAAAAAATCTTTATCATATCGTGATTTTTCTTTTCTTTGTTATTAAAAATAATGGCTGTAAAGTTTATTTTTTAAAAACTTAACAAACTCAATTGAATAAAACGCTCAAAAATATAAAAAATTGAACAAGATTATTATTCCAAATGCAGTAACATCACTTAACATTATAAGTGGAACCTTGGCAATATTGGTTTCTTTAAGATATCCAGAGTATTTATATGTTGCATCAATTTTAGTTTTTTTAGCATCTGTGTTCGATTTTTTCGACGGATTTCTTGCTCGTTTGCTTAATGCTCAGTCGGAATTCGGCAAACAAATGGATTCTCTTTCAGATTTAGTTAGTTTTGGATTAGCACCAACTTTTATAATGTTCAATTTAATTCAAAATGCCACAACAAATCCTTATTTGCCGTATATTTCATTTATTATTGTAGTTTTGTCTGCTATAAGATTGGCAATTTTTAATATCACAAACCAAAAAGATTCTTTTAATGGACTTCCAACACCGGCACTTGCAATTTTTGTTGTTTCGATTCCTTTAATTTTAAAATTTCCTCAAATATCTCACATAATTAATATAGACTCTGTTTTTATTTTTGAAAACCTTTGGATTTTGATATCTTCTACATTGATACTAAGTATATTACTTGTAACAAATATTAAAATGCTTTCTTTGAAGTTCAAAAATTTTAAATTTCAGGAGAATAGAATAAGGTATATATTGCTGATAATTAGTGTTTTATTGCTTATTGTGTTTGTATGGTTAGCTATCCCATTTATTATTATTGTGTATATATTTTTGTCTGTATTAGAATTTAACCAAAAAAAACAAAAAAAATAGGAAAAAGTTTGGAAAATTGCTTTTTAAAATTTATCTTTATGGTACTTTTAAAAGACAAAACTACTAGATGATTAAGGGCTTTGAAAAATATTTATTGTTAGAGAAACGATTTTCAAAACATACAGTTACAGCATATATAAAAGATTTGAAACAATTTTACGAATTTGCTCAAATTACTGAAAATGAAGTTGTCGAAACTCACCATGTTATTAGAGGTTGGATTGTTAGTATGCTTGACAATGGAATTACAAATCGAACAATAAATAGAAAGATTTCTAGTCTAAAAACCTTTTATCGCTATCTAAAAAGACAAAATCTAGTCAAAAATAGTCCATTAGAAAAAATAATTTCCCCTAAAACAAGTAAAGATTTACCTGAATTTGTACAAGAAACAGATTTTGATAGCCTAGATGAGCTTTTTGGAGACGATTTTTCCGGTATACGAGATAGAGTCATATTTGAAATGTTATATCTTACAGGAATGAGAAGAGCAGAATTAGTTTCTCTACACAATTCTCAAATAGATATGTCAAACAGACAGGTAAAAGTAATAGGAAAAAGACAAAAAGAGCGCTTAATTCCTCTAACTGACTATATGGCAAATCTTATCTTAAAATATATAAATAAAAAAGAAGAATTAGAAGAATTCGATAAATTGGCATTTATTTTGACAGACAAAGGAAAACCTGCTTACGATAAATTTATTTATCGGGTAGTACAAAAATATCTAACTCAATTGACTTCTTTAAACAAAAGGAGTCCACATGTTCTGAGACATACATTTGCTACACATTTATTAAATAATGGGGCTGATTTGAATGCAATAAAAGAACTATTAGGGCATGCAAATCTTTCAGCAACACAAGTGTACACTCATAACAGCTTTGAGAAATTAAACAATATCTATAAACAAGCTCATCCCCGAGCATAAAAACGGAGGTATTATGGAAGTAAAAATCACTTCAATTCATTTTAATGCAGATCAAAAATTGGAAGATTACATTACCGAAAAAGTAGACAAATTAACTCAATTTGACGAAGAATTATTGAGTACAGAAGTTAACTTGTCATTAGAAAAACCCGTTGGAAAGAACTTTGATAGTAAAGTTGTAAAAATAAAAGTTAAAACTAAAGGTGTCGACTACTTTGCTGAAAAAAAAGCAGACACTTTTGAAACCGCTGCAAATGAGGCTATTGACGCGGTTGAAATTCAAGTTAAAAAACGAAAAGAAAAAATATCGAAAAAAAAGTAGGATTTTTTTTGTAGATAAAAATTTTGTTATACATTTGCACACCGAATTGAGACAATAAAAACTCTTGTTCGGTGTGTTCTTTTATTTATTGCCGATGTAGCTCAGTTGGTAGAGCAGCTGATTTGTAATCAGCCGGTCGGCGGTTCGAGTCCGTTCATCGGCTCTAGTTTTAGCTTGGGGAGGTACCGAAGCGGTCAAACGGGGCAGACTGTAAATCTGTTGGCAAATGCCTTCGTAGGTTCGAGTCCTACCCTCCCCACTTTTTTCATCAGGCGGGAATAGCTCAGTTGGTAGAGCATCAGCCTTCCAAGCTGAGGGTCGCGAGTTCGAGTCTCGTTTCCCGCTCTTTTTTTTTATAAAGCTTTCTTGCCAATGTAGCTCAGGGGTAGAGCACTTCCTTGGTAAGGAAGAGGTCATGGGTTCAATTCCCATCATTGGCTTTACTAAATTTTAAACAGAATATTTCACATAATTAAACTCATATCAACTATGGCTAAAGAAAAATTTGATCGTTCCAAACCTCACGTTAATATTGGTACTATTGGTCACGTAGACCATGGTAAAACTACTCTTACTGCAGCTATCACTAAAATATTAGCTGAAAAAGGTTTATCAGTTTTCCGCGATTTTGATTCTATTGATAACGCTCCGGAAGAAAAAGAAAGAGGTATTACTATCAATACTGCTCACGTTGAATATTCAACTGCTAATAGACATTACGCTCACGTTGACTGTCCTGGTCACGCTGACTACGTTAAAAATATGGTTACTGGTGCTGCCCAAATGGACGGTGCTATTCTTGTTGTTGCTGCAACTGATGGTCCTATGCCACAAACTCGTGAGCATATCTTACTTGCTCGTCAGGTAAACGTTCCTAAAGTTGTTGTTTTTATGAACAAAGTAGACTTAGTAGACGACGAAGAACTTCTTGAATTAGTTGAAATGGAAGTTCGTGATTTGCTTAGTTTTTATGAATATGATGGAGATAACGCTCCTGTTATTGCTGGTTCTGCTCTTGGTGGCTTGAACGGTGAACCTGAATGGGTTGAAAAAGTAATGGAACTTATGGATGCTGTTGATGAATTTATTCCACTTCCTGCTAGAGACGTAGATAAACCATTCTTGATGCCTGTTGAAGATGTATTCTCAATTACTGGTCGTGGTACTGTTGCTACTGGTAGAATTGAAACAGGTACTGTTCACACTGGAGATCCAGTTGAAATCGTTGGTCTTACAAAAGATGCTGCTATGAAATCTGTATGTACCGGAGTCGAAATGTTCCGTAAGATATTAGATGATGGACAAGCTGGAGATAACGTTGGTTTACTTCTTAGAGGTATCGATAAAGAAGCAATTAAAAGAGGTATGGTTATTGCTAAACCTGGTTCTATTAAACCACATACAAAATTCAAAGCTGAGGTTTATATATTGAAAAAAGAAGAAGGTGGACGTCACACTCCATTTCACAATAATTATCGTCCACAATTTTATGTTCGTACACTTGATGTTACTGGTGAAATTGTTCTTCCGGAAGGAGTTGAAATGGTAATGCCTGGTGATAACTTGACAATCGAAGTTAATTTGATTTATCCTGTTGCTATCAACCAAGGTCTTCGTTTCGCAATTCGTGAAGGTGGACGTACAGTTGGTGCAGGTCAGGTAACTGAAATATTGGAATAATTATTCTATAAAAGATAATAGTAGAAGGGGCTTATAATAAGCCCCTTTAATTACACAGGGGTGTAGCTCAGTTGGCAGAGCACTGGTCTCCAAAACCAGGTGTCGGGCGTTCGAGTCGCTCCACCCCTGCAAAATTTGTTACGCATGAAGAAGTTTTTCTTATACATTAAAGATGTGTACAGAGAATTATCTCAAAAAGTTTCTTGGCCTCATTGGCAAGAACTACAAAACAGCGCAGTTATTGTAATGGTTGCTTCCTTTATAATCGCACTAGTAGTGTTTTTATTAGACCTGACTTTCAGCGGTGTAATGAAATTCGTTTATGGTCTTTTTTATTAATTAAAATTTAGCTTTTATAATGGGCGACATAGAGAAAAAGTGGTATGTACTAAGAGCAATCAGCGGCAAGGAGAAAAAAGTTAAAGAGTACATTGAAAACGAAATTAAAGCTTTGAATCTTGAAGATTACATCTCACAGATTGTAATCCCAACTGAAAAAGTTTTTCAAATTCGTAATGGAAAAAAAATAAGTAAAGAGAGAAATTATTATCCTGGGTATGTTATTATTGAAGCAGCTCTGGTTGGTGAAATTCCTCACATTCTTATTAACATTCCTAATGTTATTAGCTTTGTTGGTGCTGATAAAGGCAAAACCCCTGTTCCTCTTCGCTCAGAAGAAGTTAAACAAATCTTGGGTATAGTAGATAAACTTCAAGACTCTGAAGAACAATTGACTCAGCCGTTCTTTTTAGGTGAAGAGGTGAAGGTTATCGATGGACCCTTTAGTGATTTTATTGGAGTTATTGAAGAAGTAAACGATGAAAAGAAAAAATTAAAAGTAATGGTGAAAATTTTCGGAAGAAAGGCTCCTTTAGAATTAAAATTTTCACAAGTTGAAAAACAATTTTAGCAAAATTATTAACAATGGCAAAAGAAATAGTTGGCTTAATTAAGTTACAGATAAAAGGAGGCTTGGCTAACCCATCGCCACCTGTTGGACCAGCATTGGGTTCTAAAGGTGTAAACATTATGGAGTTCTGTAAGCAGTTTAATGCTAGAACCCAAAACTATCAAGGACAGTTGATTCCGGTAGTTATCTCTGTTTACAAAGATAAGTCTTTTGATTTTATAACAAAAGCTCCACCTGTGTCGGCACAATTAAAACAAGTTGCAAAAATCAAATCTGGTTCTGCAACATCGAATGTTTTGAAAGTCGCCAAAATCTCTTGGGAACAAGTGAGACAGATAGCTGAGTCTAAAATTCAGGACATGAATGCTTTTACAGTTGAATCAGCAATGTCAATGATTGCAGGTACTGCTAGAAGTATGGGTATTAAAGTTGAAGGCAAACGTCCTTTTTAGTTAAAAACAGAAAAATTTCTAATCTATTATGGCTGCAAAACTTACGAAAAATAGAAAAAATGTAATAGAGAAAATCGACAAAGAACGCCTTTATGACTTAAACGAAGCAGTTAAAATTATAAAAGAGGTGACTACTACTAAGTTTGATGCATCTATTGATCTTGACGTTCGATTAGGTGTCGACCCAAGAAAAGCAAATCAGATGGTACGTGGTACTATTACTTTGCCTCACGGTGTCGGTAAAGAAAAAAAGGTTCTTGTTCTTTGTACTCCAGATAAAGAAGCTGAAGCAAAAGCAGCCGGAGCTGATTATGCCGGACTCGATGATTATATTAAACAAATTCAAGACGGTTGGTTAGATTTTGACGCAGTTGTGGCTATGCCTCAGGTTATGCCGCAAGTTGGTAAAGTAGCAAGAGTTTTAGGGCCTCGTGGCCTTATGCCAAATCCTAAAACAGGTACTGTTACTCCTAATATTGCTGACACAGTTACTGAAATCAAAAAAGGTAAGGTAGCTTTCAAAGTCGACAAATACGGAATAATTCATCTTTCAGTTGGAAGAGTGTCTTTTACAGAAGATAAATTGTTCGACAATATTAGCGAGTTTGTTACACTTGTTAATAAACTAAAACCAACGGCATCAAAAGGTACTTATGTTAAAAGTTTGTACATATCATCAACAATGAGTCCAAGTATCGCAGTAGATGCAAAATCTATAAAACGCTAACATTTAAAAGTTATGACAAAAGAAGAAAAAACAAGGATAATTGAGGATTTAGCTCAACAGCTAAATGAAACTCCTCATTTTTATTTGACAGATGCTTCGGGATTAAATGCTGCGGATACCTCTGCATTAAGAAGATTGTGCTTCAATAATAACATCAAATTGGTTGTTGTGAAAAACACCTTGCTTAGTAAGGCGTTTGACAAAATTGATAAAGAAGTTGAGGAATTGAAGCCTGCATTAAAACAACCTACAGCAATTATGTTTTCTGAGGTTGGTAACGCACCGGCAAAACTTATCAAAGATTTTCGTTCTAAAAATGGTGAAAAACCATTATTAAAAGCTGCTTACGTTGAAGAATCAATTTATTTCGGCGACAATCAGCTTGAGGCATTAGTTAACGTTAAGTCGAAAGACGAATTATTGGGAGATTTAATTGCATTATTAAAATCACCAATTAATACCGTTATGTCTCAATTGAGCTCTGGAAAAAATCTTTTGGCTGGATTAACAAAAGCATTATCCGAAAGATAAAAAAAATCATTTATTTAAAAAAACTTACTAAATTCATATCAAAATGGCAGATTTAAAAGCATTAGCAGAACAACTTGTTAACTTAACAGTTAAAGAAGTAAACGAATTAGCTGACATATTAAAAGAAGAATACGGAATTGAACCAGCAGCAGCAGCAGTAGCAGTAGCAGCAGGACCAGCAGCAGTAGAAGCTGAAGAGCAAACCGAATTTGACGTTATTCTTCAAGAAGCTGGTGGACAAAAACTTAAAGTTGTTAAAGCAGTTAAAGAATTATTAAGCATTGGACTAAAAGAAGCTAAGGAATTAGTTGATTCTGCGCCTGCACCTTTGAAAGAAAAAGTTTCTAAAGAAGAAGCTGAAGCATTAAAAACTCAATTAGAAGAGCTTGAAGCTAAAGTAGAAGTTAAATAATTACATATTTTATTTATTCTTTGCTGTTTTTAGTAAAGAGCCTAAAATTAGGGCAATAAAAATTTTGTGTAATTAATGAGCTATGCTCAATGTTTTCTACTTTAAAATCAAAGTTCTGAGTATGATAGCTTTAAATTAACATCAACAAAATAGGTTTAGTAGCTTTAACTGGCGCTAAACCTTTTTGTCGTTTTAAAAAATCAAACCGAAAAAACTCCAATTCGATGCACGAAAGTAAACGTATAAGTTTCTCTTCGCAAAAGAATCAACTGGATTATCCTGATTTTCTTGAAATACAAGTAAAATCTTTTGCGGAATTTTTTCAACTAAATTCTACTCCTGAACAAAGAAAAATTGAAGGTTTGTATGATGTTTTCACCGAAAACTTCCCTATTACAGATACTAGAAATAACTTTGTTTTGGAATTTCTCGATTACTCTTTAGATCCTCCAAGATATACTATCGAAGAGTGTTTAGAAAGAGGATTGAGCTTTAGTGTAGCATTAAAATCAAAATTAAAATTATATTGCACGGATCCTGAACACGAAGATTTTGAAACTATTATTCAGGATGTTTATTTGGGTCAGGTACCATATATGACCCCTAAAGGAACTTTTGTTATTAATGGTGCAGAAAGAGTTATTGTTTCTCAACTACACCGCTCTCCGGGAGTTTTCTTTAATCAAAGTATACACACTAGTGGTGCAAAACTTTACTCAGCCAGAATAATTCCGTTTAAAGGTTCTTGGATGGAATTTGCTACTGACGTTAATAACGTTATGTACGCATACATCGATAGAAAGAAAAAATTACCAATAACAACTCTTTTGAGAGCAATTGGTTACGAAACAGATAATGATATTCTTCAGATTTTTGACTTAGCAGACGAAATTGTAGTTAAAAATGATAATATTCGTGATCTTATTGGTAAAAGATTAGCAGCAAGAGTGCTTAAAAGTTGGGTAGAAGATTTTGTTGACGAAGATACTGGCGAGGTTGTTTCAATAGAACGTAATGAAGTTGTTATTGAAAGAGAAACAATAATTGAAGAGGAACATTTAGAACAAATTTCCAATTCAGGAACAGCTACTGTTCTTTTGCACAAAGATACACATAGTCATACTTATTATTCTATAATATACAGTACACTTCAAAAAGATCCTTCTAACTCAGCAAAAGAAGCTTTAAATTATATATACAGTCAGTTAAGAAATTCAGATCCTCCTGACGATACAACAGCAAAAGAAGTATTTGATAAATTATTCTTTTCTGATAAAAGATATGATTTAGGAGAAGTTGGTAGATATAAAATAAATAAAAAATTAAATCTTAATATTGACCTGGAAACCAGAGTTCTTACTAATCAGGATATTATTGAAATTATCAAATATCTGATTGAACTTTATAACTCAAAGGCTGATGTTGATGATATTGACCATTTGAGTAACCGTCGTATTAGAACAGTTGGAGAGCAATTAGCAAATCAATTTGGTGTTGGACTTGCGCGTATGGCAAGAACAATTAGAGAAAGAATGAATGTTCGTGATAACGAAGTTTTCTCGCCTGTAGATTTGATTAATGCAAGAACTCTTTCTTCTGTAATTAATTCATTTTTTGGAACTAATCAGCTTTCTCAGTTTATGGATCAAACAAATCCATTAGCTGAAATGACTCACAAACGAAGGTTGTCTGCGTTAGGCCCTGGTGGTTTGACAAGAGAACGGGCTGGTTTTGAGGTTCGTGACGTTCACCATACTCATTATGGCAGACTTTGTCCTATTGAAACACCCGAAGGTCCAAATATTGGACTTATTTCTTCATTATGTGTTTATGCCAAAATCAACAACATGGGTTTTATTGAAACTCCGTACAGAAAAGTTGAAGTTGGAAAAGTAAACTTAAGTAATGATGATGTTGTATATTTGAGTGCAGAAGAGGAAGAAAATAGAGTTATTGCTCAAGCAAATGCTCAAATTTCAAGCGAAGGTAAGCTTCTTTCTAATAGAATAAAATCCAGAGCAAATGGGGATTTCCCTGTAACTGCTCCAGATGAGGTTGTTATGATTGATGTTGCTCCAAATCAAATTGCTTCTGTGGCTGCTTCGTTGATTCCGTTTTTGGAACATAATGATGCAAACCGTGCATTGATGGGGGCAAACATGATGCGACAAGCTGTGCCATTGATGTCCAGCGATTCTCCTATTGTTGGAACAGGTATTGAAGGTCAGGTTGGTAGAGATTCAAGACAACTTATTATTGCAGAAGCAGATGGTGTTGTCGAATTTGTTGATGCCAATAAAATTATTGTAAGATACGAAAGAAGTGAAGATGAAATTTTCTTATCTTTTGATGAAGATGTGAAAACTTATGAACTGTTGAAATTCATCAAAACAAATCAAAATATGTCTGTTAATATGAGACCTATTGTTCGAAAAGGACAAAAATTAAAAAAAGGTCAGGTATTAACTGAAGGTTATTCTACAAATGATGGCGAATTAGCGATTGGCAAAAATCTTTTAGCTGCATTTATGCCTTGGAAAGGATATAATTTTGAGGATGCTATTGTTATTTCAGAAAGAGTTGTTAGAGATGATGTTTTTACGTCTCTACATATTGTTGAACATCAAATGGATGTTCGCGAAACAAAACGAGGTCCTGAAGAATTAACTCCAGATATTCCTAATGTTAGTGAAGATGCTACAAAACATCTTGATGAAAATGGCATGATTAGAATTGGAGCAAAAGTTAAGCCAGGTGATATTCTTATTGGTAAAATTACTCCAAAAGGTGAGTCAGATCCTTCTCCAGAAGAAAAATTACTTAGAGCAATTTTTGGCGAAAAAGCAGGTGATGTTAAAGATGCTTCATTAAAAGTTTCCCCTTCTGATACAGGTATTGTTATTGAAAAGAAATTATTTTCTATTATTAAAAAAGCTAGAGGAGCTCAACAAAACCCACTTGTTAAAAAATTAGAAGATGATTTTAATGGCGAAGTTCGAAAGGTGAAGGACTTATTGATTGAAAAATTGATGGTGCTTGTAAAAGGAAAAACTTCGCAAGGAATCAAAGATTTTTTTGGTAATGAAGTAATTGGAAAAGGTGTAAAATTCACTGAAAAAGTAATAGAAGAGGTTGATTTAATGCAAATAAGTCCTAAAAAATGGACTACTGATAAGAAGAAAAACAGTTTAATTGAAGGCCTATTTCATAATTATTATATTAAATATAAACAATTTGAAGCTGCATATAAACGTAAAAGATATAATCTGCAAGTAGGTGATGAGTTACCGGTAGGTATTATTAAAATGGCAAAAGTTTATATAGCTAAAAAACGTAAATTAAAAGTAGGTGATAAATTAGCGGGACGACACGGAAATAAAGGTATTGTTGCAAGAATAGTGAAACCTGAGGATATGCCATTCTTAGAAGATGGATCTCCAGTTGATATTGTTCTTAATCCACTTGGTGTACCTTCTCGTATGAACCTTGGCCAAATTTATGAAACTATTCTAGGTTGGGCAGGTAGAGAGTTAGGAGTAAAATTTGCAACTCCGATTTTTGATGGAGCAACATTAGAAGAAATTACTGAATATACAGATAAAGCGGGTTTGCCTAGGTTTGGGAAAACTCAATTGACCGACGGACAAACTGGAAGGAAATTTGACCAGGCTGCGACTGTTGGTATTATGTATATGATGAAATTAGGACATATGGTAGATGACAAAGTTCATGCTCGTTCATTAGGCCCATATTCACTTATTACACAACAACCATTAGGAGGTAAAGCTCAGTTTGGTGGTCAGCGTTTTGGTGAAATGGAAGTTTGGGCACTGGAAGCATTTGGAGCAGCCAATATTCTTCAAGAAATATTGACTGTAAAATCAGATGATGTAACAGGTCGCGCTAAAACTTATGAGGCAATAGTTAAAGGAAATCCTTTGCCACGTCCGGGAATACCAGAATCGTTCAATGTTCTGTTACACGAACTTAGAGGTTTAGCTCTTAATGTGCGCCTTGAAAAAGATAATTAGAATAGTTTTTTCTATTCTTTGATTTTTTAATTTGTAAAATCAAATCAATGTCATACACAAGCAATAAAAAGGGTCCAAATATTAATGACCCGTCAGATTTTTCTAAAATAACAATCAGTTTAGCCTCTCCGGAGGAGATTTTACGACGTTCTTTTGGGGAAGTTTTAAAACCTGAAACAATAAATTACAGAACTTATAAACCAGAACGAGACGGTTTGTTTTGCGAGAGAATTTTTGGTCCTACTAAAGATTACGAATGTGCTTGCGGAAAATACAAACGAATTCGATATAAAGGTATAGTTTGCGATAGATGTGGTGTTGAAGTAACCGAGAAAAAAGTAAGACGCGAACGCGAAGGGCATATTTCATTAGTTGTTCCTGTAATACATATTTGGTATTCAAGAACAAACCCAAATAAAATTGGATATCTTTTAGGGTTATCAAGCAAAAAACTTGAGGCAATTATTTATTATGAAAAATATGTAGTTGTGCAAGCTGGTATAAAGGAAAAAGAAGGAATTCAAACTTTAGATTTCTTAAGCGAAGAAGAATATTTGGAAATTTTAGATTCTCTTCCAAAAGAAAACCACATGCTTGAAAATGATGACCCTAATAAGTTTATTGCTAAAATGGGTGGTGATGCAATTTCTGATTTACTTAGTAGAATAGATATTGATGATCTGTATTATTCTTTGAAAGAAGCAGTTAGAACTGAAACCGCAAAACAAAGAAGAAATGACGCTTTGAAAAGATTGCGTGTAGTTTCTGCTTTTAGACAATCTCGTCATCTTAACAAACCAGAGTGGATGGTCTTAAAAGTATTGCCGGTTATACCTCCTGATATCAGACCTCTTGTTCCTCTTGATGGTGGCCGTTTTGCTACATCAGATTTGAATGACTTATATCGTAGAGTTATTATCAGAAATAATAGATTAAAAAGACTTATCGAAATAAAAGCTCCTGAAGTAATTATGCGTAACGAAAAACGTATGTTACAGGAAGCCGTTGATTCATTGTTAGATAACTCAAAAAAATCTACTGCTGTTAAAAATGATAACAGACCACTTAAGTCTTTGAGTGATTTCTTGAAAGGAAAACAAGGACGTTTTCGTCAAAATCTATTAGGAAAGCGTGTTGATTATTCTGCACGTTCAGTAATTGTTGTTGGTCCTGAATTGAAAATGCACGAGTGCGGTCTTCCAAAAGATATTGCAGCTGAGCTATTTAAACCTTTTATTATTAGAAAACTAATAGAAAGAGGAATTGTTAAGACAGTAAAATCTGCTAAAAAAATAGTTGATAGAAGAGACCCTGTTATTTGGGATATTCTTGAAAACGTAATGAAAGGACATCCTGTACTATTAAACCGTGCTCCTACGTTGCACAGGCTTGGTATTCAGGCTTTTCAACCTAAATTGATTGAAGGTAAAGCAATTCAGTTGCATCCATTAGTTTGTACTCCTTTTAATGCCGACTTTGACGGAGACCAAATGGCAGTTCACTTACCACTTGGTAATGCGGCAGTTTTAGAAGCTCAATTACTAATGTTAGCTTCGCATAATATTATGAACCCTGCGAATGGAGCCCCAATTACAGTTCCTTCTCAGGATATGGTTCTTGGTCTTTATTATATTACAAAAGAAAAAACAGGAACACCTGAAAGAAAAGTAAAAGGAGAAGGATTAACCTTATCTTCGCCTGATGAAGCACTTATTGCATATAACGAAGATGCAGTTGAACTTCATGCTAAGGTAAAAGTTAGAATAACAACAGTTAAAGATGATGTTAGAGAAACAAAAATAATAGATACAACAGTTGGACGAATTATTTTTAATCAAAGGGTGCCGGAAGGAGTTGGATATATTAATGAGTTATTGTCAAAAAAATCATTAAGGAAAATTATAACTAACATTATTATTAAAAAAGGAGTCTCTGTTGCTGCAAAATTTCTTGATGATATTAAAGCATTGGGATATGAAATGGCTTTTAAAGGCGGATTATCTTTCAATTTAGATGATGTTATTATTCCTGATGAAAAGAAAAAATTAGTAGAAAAAGGAAACGCTGAGGTTGAAGATGTTATAGCAAATTATAACATGGGGATCTTAACTTTTAATGAACGTTATAATCAAATTATAGACATTTGGACACACGTAAATACTCGTTTGACTAATGTTTTGATGAAACAATTGAAAGAGGATAACCAAGGTTTCAACTCAATTTATATGATGTTAGACTCAGGAGCTCGGGGTTCTAAAGAGCAAATTAAACAGCTTTCAGGAATGAGAGGATTAATGAACAAACCTCAAAAATCTGGTAGCGCCCCTGCTGTTATTGAAAATCCTATTTTAGCAAACTTTAAAGAAGGTTTGTCTGTTTTGGAATATTTTATTTCAACTCACGGTGCTCGTAAAGGTTTGGCTGATACTGCCCTTAAAACTGCTGATGCCGGATATTTAACAAGACGTTTGGTTGATGTTTCACAAGACGTTATTGTTAACGAAGAAGATTGCGGAACTTTAAGAGGACTTGTAGCACGTGCAATTAAAAAAGATGAAGACGTAGTTGAGTCTCTATATGATAGAATTTTAGGACGTACGTCTGTTCACGATATTTATCATCCATTAACCGGAGATTTGCTTGTAGAATCAGGAGAACCAATTTCAGAAGATGTTGCAGAACTAATTGAAGAATCACCAATTGAGGAAGTTGAAATTAGATCTGTATTAACTTGTGAGTCTAAGCAAGGAGTTTGTGCAAAATGTTATGGACGTAACTTGGCTAACGGTAGAATGGTGAAGAAAGGAGAGGCTGTTGGTGTAATTGCAGCACAGTCAATTGGAGAACCGGGAACACAGCTTACACTTCGTACATTCCACTTAGGAGGGGTTGCAGGAGGTTCTGTTACAGAATCTAGCATTTTTGCAAAATCTGCCGGAACAATAGTTATTGAAGACTTGAGAACTACAACTTTTGTTACAAGTGAGGGAGAAGAGAAACAAATTGTGGTTAGCCGTATGGCCGAAATGAAAATTATTGATGTTAAAACAGCGATAACTTTATCTACACATAAAATTCCTTACGGAGCAACAATCTTTTTTGAATCAGGAGCAAAAGTTAAAACAGGTGATTTAATATGCGAATGGGATCCGTTTAATAATGTTATTATTACAGAAAAAGCCGGAGTTCTAAGACATATTAATTTAATTGAAAATGTAACATTTAAACTGGAAAGAGACGAACAAACTAACTTTATTGAAAAAGTAGTTGTTGAGTCAAAAGATAGAACAAAAATACCTGAGATTGAAGTTGTTGACGAAAATGGAGAAAGATTAGCAATTTACAACTTACCAGTAGGCGCACGCGTAATTATTGGTGAAGATGCAAGAGTTGAATCCGGAAGCGTAATCGTTAAAATTCCTCGTATTGTTGGTAAAACAGGCGATATTACCGGAGGTTTGCCACGTGTAACTGAGTTATTCGAAGCACGTAATCCTTCTAATCCTGCTGTTGTTTCAGAAATTGATGGTTTAGTTAGTTTTGGTGACAAAATTAAGAGAGGTAATAAAGAAATTGTTGTTACTCCAAAATCGGGTAAATCTAAAAAGTATCTTGTTCCTCTTTCAAAACAAATTTTGGTTCAGGAAGGTGACCATGTTAATGCAGGTACTCCTTTATGCGATGGTCATATTACACCAAATGATATTTTGAGTATTAAAGGTCCGGTCGCTGTTCAAGAGTATTTGGTTAATGAAATTCAGGAAGTTTACCGTTTGCAAGGTGTAACAATTAATGATAAACACTTTGAGGTTATAGTTCGACAAATGATGCGTAAAGTTGAGATAGAAGATGCCGGAGATACCGATTTTCTTCAAGGTGAAGTTGTTGAAAGATTAGAGTTTTTAGATGAAAATGATAGGATTTTTGGCAAAAAAGTTGTGGAAGATCCTGGCGATTCTCAAAGAATGAAACTAGGTCAAATTGTTTCTCTAAGAAAATTACGAGATGAAAATTCATTTCTTAAAAGACGCGATTTAAAACTTATTCAAGTAAGAGACGCAATTCCTGCAACATCAGTTCAGATATTACAAGGTATTACAAAAGCAGCTCTACAAACTGTCAGCTTCATTTCCGCAGCCTCGTTCCAAGAAACTACAAAAGTACTTAACGATGCAGCAATTAGAGGAAAAACAGATTATTTAATGGGACTTAAAGAAAACGTTATTGTTGGTCACTTAGTACCGGCAGGAACAGGTTTCAGAAGTTTCCAGGATGCAATTGTTGGTCCGAAAGATGAAATGATGATTGAAGAAGAAATATTAGATTAAATAAAAAAAACCGAGCTAAATGCTCGGTTTTTTTTTATTCAAATGTTTTCATAACTAAACTATCCAATTCATCAGGATAATAGTCGTCTGCAAAAATTAGTGTTTTATTTTTGATAATTACAAGATGCTCTAATGAAAATTCTTTATAAGCATTGAAATAATTTGAAGAAGAGTCAATTATAATCGTTTCTGAATCAACATAGATATTAAATTGGTTTAATTTTTCTTTTATCGCAAAAAAATCTTCACCTACAGCGATAAGATATACGTTATTATTTTTATAAAAATTCTGATTTATACTGTAACTTTGTAGTATAAAATCGACACAGCTATGGCAGGACATAAAAACAGGTACTATTATAGCTTTAAAATCTGATTTGCCAACTTTTGTAACTAAATAGTTTTGCAAATATATACTGTCTATATTATTCTTTGTTACTAAATTGCATTTATTGTCTTTGTTTGATGGTTTTGTGCTTTCAATGCTATTTAAAGGAACCATTTTTCGTTCAAGTGAGTAAACTGAAATTATTATTTTTTTATCTGCATTCATTGTTTTTTTATTGTTGAAAAAATAATAATAACCATCTATATAGTTATTGTCAGTTATGTATAGATCTGATACATATTCTCCTATTCTATTAAAATTAGTGTCTAATATTACAACATTAAATTTTAATCCTTCAGAAATACTGTTTAATAGAAAGTATGATAGATATTCTTGTGTTTTTTGGCAATAATCAAAATATAGATGTACCGGGGAATTTACGAATGCTTTAGATTCTGTTGTTATTTCAAAGTCTTTCAAAAAATAAGAATTAGCATTTATTGTATCTATTTGTTGTGTCTCTAAGTTATATTTAAGTGTTTTTGTAGTATAACCAAAAGAACAGAATAGGTAATCCTCAGTAAAATAGGGGTAAATTTGAGAATATGACTTATCTAGGATTTTTTCTTTTGGTAAGTCAGGATATTTAATTGCGCTGTCAGGATAAAACTTATTATCTGTTAAATCAATATGTCCAACAATAATATTATCTACCGAGCGAAAGGCCGAATCGTTCAAGTTGTCATAATAAAGTTTGCAGAAAAATAAATATAGTTTTTGATTTTTAAAAAATATTCGTTGAAGATTTGATGCAGATAGTGAATCTTTCTTATTATATTGTCCACCAATTACAGGTGCACCAAAAAAAGAGTAATTGTTTTTTATATTGCCTTTTATGTCTATTAATAATAACATACTGTCTTTATTGTGATAAGAAAAATTCTTATTGCTTCGTTGTTGAATAAAAATACTGTCAGAATTTATTATTTCAACAAATAATGTATTGGGTAAAAATAAATCATTCAATAGAATTTCTTTATTTATGTCATACAAAAAAAGATGCTCTCTGCAAAAATACATAAAATAAAATCCTGTATCATTATTAATGTATTTGTAATAAAATGGATTTTTGTAAAAGTTGTTTTCTATCGGTATTTCAATGTCTTTTATATAAGAAAACTCATAAATTATAATGTTTTGTTGTTTGTTATTGCACTCGAAAAATATTATGGAAAGGCTAACTATAAACAAAAAAAAAGTTTTCTTCATTTTATCTTAGATTGAAAAGGTTTACCTATGGTCTTATTTATAAAAAACTTCAAAAATAAAGTTTTTATTTGTAATATATTTTTTAGAAATATTTGGGTGTTTTTATAAGGAAACTGAACGTAAATTATATATTTATAGTGCTTTACGTTCAGTAATTAACTGTGTTTTTGTCTAGATATGTATCTTAAAAAAATATTAAAATTGAGCAGTATTACATACAATTATTACATGTTCTCCCTCGTAAATTATGTTTTTGCAAGAACTACCAATATTGTGGCATACATAATAATGAGAACCACCCGTAATAACCAACTGTAACTCTTCTGTGCAACCACTTCCAGTTAACACACTCCCATTGTGACCGGTTTTAGTTTGGTTAGGTATAAATAATTTATTTCCTGCATCGTCAACATAAACATCAAAATTTTCAACGGAATTTAAAAATGTTGCATGATTCTTAACATCACTTAATGAAGAATTAGTTTCAATTAGATTTTGTTTTTGACAGCTGTTTAATAAAATAAAAGATAAAGCAACTATTGTCATGAATAAATGTTTCATAATAGATTTAATTTTTGATTGTTTAAAAAAAAGTTTTGTTATAAAAATAGTTGCGGTTGATGTTTTTCGTTGTAAGCTTACGGAGTGCAAAAAAAAAAAAAATAAAATTTAAAAATTTATTTTAGTGTTATATAACATTTCTTGTATGTTGATACAGATATTGTTAAAATTAATTGAATTATTGTATATTTTTGATTTGTATAACAGGAAGCTTTATCGCTAAAAGTCTATCGTTGTACGATGTGACAAAAAGTTTTTTTCTAAAACAATATAATAATTTGCCGTTTAAAATATTAAATACTATGATTTAATTATTATTCAAATCTTCCAAATAATTAATATTTGTAAAAAGTTTATCTGAATAAAAGGAAAGGGTAGAGTTAATCTCAACAAAATTTGTGTTTATTGATTCTAAAAGTGTCAGTATCTTAAATTTTCCGGTTTTTATCTGTTTTTTTATTATTTCTAAAATGTTATTAGAATAAACTCCTGTTAATGGTTCTACTTTCCCTTTATATACAGGAATAACAGCGTCAAAATTCTTTTTGTTTTCAAGCAAAAATTTGAACAAACTATAATTAATAAATGGCATATCACACGGAGCAATAATGTTTATCTCTGTTTGAGAATTTTTTAGGGCAGTATAGATGCCACCAATTGGTCCGCAATCAGAAAATTCGTCTTTGAAAGTTTTGTATCCGAATTGAGTGTGTTCTTCTCTGTTGCTACTTATTATTATTGTATCGACAATAGGTTTAAAAGCATCAATAGTATTTTGTATCAGGAGTTTATTTCCTAATTTAACAAGGCATTTATCTTTGCCCATTCTTTTGCTTTTGCCTCCGGCTAGAATTATTCCTGTTACCATTTTTTGATTTTTGGAATTATTATGCTCTTGAGCTGAATAACAATAAGATATTAATTTAGTCTAAATCAATTGGAATTCTTCTTCTTTTGTGTACTCTTATTACAATAAGTATGCTTAGTTCGTATAAAAAAGCGATTGGAACTGCAACTAAAATCTGGCTAAAAACATCTGGCGGAGTTAATATTCCTGACAAAATTAACGCAACAACAATTGCATGTTTGCGGTATTTTTTCATCATTTTAGGTGTAATAATTCCTAGTTTTGCCAAAAGAAAAGCAGCGATTGGCATCTCAAATATTAGTCCTGTTCCTATTACGGTAGTTGCTAAGGTTGAAAAATATGACGCAAAATTAATTGTGTTTTCAAGTTCATCTGAAATCGAATAATTTCCTAGAAAGTTAACAGCCAAAGGTACAATAATAAAATATCCAAATAATATCCCGATAGAAAACAGAATTGATACCCAAAAAACCATCGAACGGGAATATTTTATTTCTTGGGCTTTTAGAGCCGGCTTAATAAATCGCCAAAGTTCAAAAATTAAATAAGGAAATGCAATTAAGAACCCAAAAATAATAGATACAAGTAAGTGCGCTTTAAATTGACCTGCCAAGTCAATATTAATAATTTCAAGGTCATTTTGATTAATACATAATGCTTGGGCATCAAGCTTTTCAGCGGCTTGGCAAAGTAATTGATTTGTGTAAAAATCCGGCTTTTTCGGCTTAAGAACTACTTCATTAAAAATAAATCCCTTGAAAAAAAATGCAATAACTGAAAAAATCAGTATTGCAAATATTCCTCGAAATAGATGAACACGAAGTTTGTCCAAATGTTCTACAAATGTCAGCGGACGGTCTTTTTTTTTACCTCGTTTGCTAACTTTAAATTCCTCCATTCTAATATCTTTGAGCTAAATTTCTTCTAATTAGTGGTGTTTATTCTTCTGTTTTTTTCTTGTCTTTTTTCGAGGTCTTTTCGTCTTCGTCGTCATCTAAATCTAAACCTTTTGTTCCGTCTTTAAATTCTTTTACTCCACGTCCCAATCCACGCATAAGTTGAGGTATTTTGGCGCCTCCAAAGAGTAATAGAATAACTAAAGCAATGATTAGAATTTCCTGACCACCAATTATTCCTAGTGTTATAAAGTTGAATGTCATTTTTTTTATGTTAAAATTTATTTGTACAAAGTTAAGTCTTTTTTATTTAAAGTAGAAGAGAATATTTTTGTTATTAATTACAACTTATTTATTATGTTAATATTATCCACATCCTCCGCCTACTTCTTCTTCTTTTTTAGGCACGTTAACAATAGGAACTTCCATTCGATTTTCATTAACGTTTTGTTCAAATTGACCTTTTGGAGTTTCTGAAATTACTTTTGCAAAATCGTGTCTGGCTAATTCGTCATTATATGCTAATCCTTCAATTGTTTTTTGATTGAAAATAACTTCGTAAATATATTCAAATCCTCCGCCAACAGCTTGAATGTTTTGGACCCCAAGTTGAGTTAAAAATGCGTATGCCAATTTAGCTTGTGAGGCATCTTGTCCATATATTAAAAAAACTTTTTCGTTGTCTTCAAAAATTGATAAATCTGCACTTAAAATGCTTTTCAAAGGCATATTAATCGCACTATCAAGATGATTTGTGCTATATTCATGAGGAGTTCTAACATCAATAAACTGATATTTTGGATTATAGTCTGAGTAAACCATTTCGGTCAGTTTAAACTCAGGATATAGTTGTGCTCCCTGATAAATAGACATAGCAGAGTCCAAACTACTCACATATTCATCGTAATTATTAGAAGAACATCCATAGAGTCCTAAGATAATTCCTAAAACTCCTATTATTGCTGAAATTTTTATTTTTAAATTCATTATTTTTATTTTTAAGGTTTAACCACATCCTCCGCCTGATTCTTCAGTATTGTTTGTGTTTTGTTGTATAATAATATTAGGTGCTTCAACATCGCCTTCTTCAACTGGAATTGCTGTCCCAAAATACAAACTTGCTCCTTTTCTGATTCTGTACAAATCAAATTCTTCAGGACTTGCATAAGGTTTTGGTTCAACAGGATTAATTACTGTTTCAATCCAAGTGTTAAGTCCTCCTTCCATAACATAAAGGTTTTCATAGCCTGCACGAGTGCAGACGAGCCAAGCTTGATCAGCAAAAGAACTTCCGTTGGAAAATAAAATTGTTCTATAACCATAAGGATTAAGAATAGATATGTAATTAGGACTTAAAATGCTGTCGTATGGAATGTTTAAAGCTCCGGGAATAGAGAATTCCGAAAAGTCTTTTTGATCTCTTATGTCTACCAAAAGGATAGAAGGATCTTCGTTCATTATAAAAAGAGCAACTTCTTCAGTCGTAAAATACCTGTCTAAACTCATTTTGTATGTAAGTTCTTCGGGACTAATTTCATTAGCCTTGCTTTGCTTGTTTGGCGTGAAAGCTGCCCAACTTGCCCCAATGAACAATATTGCTATTAGTATTAAGTCTAATTTTTTCATTTGTATGTTTTTTTCTTTAAAAAAAGTTGTAATAATTATAAACCTAAATCTTTAAGATACTCTTCAGATTTGTTGGCATTAACTTTTTTCTGGATTTTTGTAACAGCAACAAAAGCTATCACTGCAACTAATGTAACAAGAAAAATAAAAAGTCCGTTAGGAATACCTAGCCAATCTGCAGTATTTATTTTTCCCATTTTTCCGCTGTTTCTTAGTCCTTCGAAAATAGTTCCGTATGTAAATGCGTAACCGAAAATACCTATGAATACTCCCCCGATAAAAACGATAGCATCAATTTTACCTGTAGAAGCAGCGCAAAGACTGGTTCCGGGGCAAAAACCACCAACTATGAATCCAAGTCCCATAATAATTCCTCCTATTAGAGTCGGTATCCAATATGTAACTGGGTAAAAAGTAAGCGATATGTCAATCATTCCAAAATGATCCATTAAAAAAAGTCCGATTGCTGCTGTTAATGCAGCAGTAAAGAATACTTTTAATACTGTAAAGTCGTATCCGTAGAAAACCCCGGCAAGTTTTCTTGTATTTGTAAAACCTGCTGCTTCTAAAACAAATCCAAAGCCAATACCTATGAATAATGCAAATAGAAGATTAGTAGGTTCTGATATTAAATGTTGTGGAAATAAAGGTCCCATTTTTTTTGTTTTTAAATATTAATTAAGATTTAATGGTTTGTGATTGCTTAAATCCAAAGTTTTCGGAAGAAATACGCAAACATATATCCACCGCCGAATATTGCCATAAGCCCAATATATCCCGAAAGTGACGAAACAGCCATTCCTGACATAACAAGTCCTGATGTACAACCTCGTCCAAGCTGAGAACCAACTCCCCACAGAATACCACCTGCAAGGGCAGCGTATAATCTCTTTTTGTTTGTGATTTTAGGCGATTTTACAACTTCAAATTTTAATCTGTTATGTAGTGTTGACGATAAAAGTGCGCCACCAATCAAACCCAGAAGTTCAAAAATTAACCATGAATTTAAAGGGCTGTTTCCTTCTCCTACGTAGTTTGAGAAAAATGCAGCTTTTTGTGTATAAGAATGAGAAACAGCATCAACAGCTGCAATAGCTACATTCCTAAAACCTCCACTAGCGCCTAGTCCTTCGCCAGAAAAATAATAGGCAAAAATCATCAATATTCCGAGTAAAAATCCTGATAAGTATGGATTTAAGTATTTATTGCTTTTCATCTGTTTTGTTTTAGAAAGTATAAGTTGATATTTGACCAGCTGTAACCATAATTGCTCTAAAAAGTAGTCCGCCCATTAAAATAAGAAATGCCGGAACTGCAATTGGTACATGAAAGCCTTTTAATTCAAATGCTTCTAATAAAGCAGGAATAACTAATCCGAGAGTTACAAAAGCACCCCAGAAAATAGCTGTAAATTGACCACCAAAAAACATTTCGGCTGATGTTTGTTGTACTTCCGGTCCCCAAACCATTCCTAAAAACATTAGTCCGATTAGTAGCAATTCAATCATTATTAGACCAAGGTCAATTTTGCTGAAAAGTTTTTTCTCTTCTTTGTTATTAGACATCCACATAATTGCAGCAGCCCCTGTTGAAACCCCTGAAACAAGAAATAATACTCCCAAAATTGGTGTGTTCCACAAAGGACGAGCATTGAAAGAAGATAGTAATATTCCTGTATAAATGCCCAATATTATTGACAAAAAGAAAATTGTATAAGCTACTTGTTTTCTGTATTTTGTTGTTAATTCAATTAATTTAGGCACTAATGTTACTTTATTAACAAATTTAGAAAATTTTTCAGTCCATTTATAAAGTCTTTTTTTATTGTTTTCTTCAAAGAATTTTTTGATATCTTCTAAGAAACTAAGTGGCCAAAAAATAGAAAGGATAAACACCACAGTAAGAACCCAAGCTCCCCATGACATTGGTGATTCTATTTTGAAATGAATCATAAGTTTCCAAAAATATGCTTTGTGATGTAAATCTTCAACCAAAAAGAATAGACCAATGGCAATAATTATTGGTGGAATAATTGTGCTTATTTTAACAGCTACTGGCATTTCTTTTTCTTTTCCTTTAATGAAAAAGTAAGTAGCAAAAAGCAAAATTCCTGCTGCAAGTCCGCCTATGAAAAGATATAATGAAATACCAAATCCCCATACATCAACATGAGGGTAAAGTCCTTCAATATGCCTTCCGCTGACTATTATTTTTTCTCCCATTTTTTTAAATTTATTGAGTTTTTCGAGTTCTTCGAGTTCTTCGAGTTCTTCGAGTTTTTCGAGTTTTTCGAGTTTTTCGAGTTTTTCGAGTTTTTCGAGTTTTTCGAGTTTTTCGAGTTTTTCGAG
>JAFGUD010000161.1 GCA_016938685.1 Bacteroidales bacterium
ATGTGATAATATCTTCCATTTATACCTGTTTTATATGATTTTACAAAGATAATAAAAAACATCGTTATCTTAAACCAGAGCCAATAATATTGTCATCAAATTGAAATGTAAAATTTGTGTCAACTTTAGGTTTTTGTTCGCCAAAAAAATATGATGCTTGAGGAATCCCGTAGCCGTGCGCATAATCAAAATACGGATACAAATGCCCGGATTTTTCAATGTTCTTTTTTAGTTCCATATTTGTCATAGAAGTATCTGTTTGCAAGGCACATGCAGCAAAACCTGTGATTAAGGGTGTTGAAAATGAGGTTCCATAAGAAATTTGAACACCGCCTCTGTGCCCGGCTACCAAAGCTTCGCCGGCAGCACAAACATTCGGTTTTAGTCTTCCATCAGCAGTTGGACCAACTGAACTAAAATTAATACAAACATTTGTATAAGGGTCAATTCCTCCAATACTTAAAACTTCTTCAACATCAGCAGGAGCACCAACAACTTTCCAATTTCCGTCGCCATCGTTGCCCATTGCATTTACAACTAAAATTCCTTTGTCGGAAGCCATTTTTGCTGCTCTTGAAACTAATGTAAATTCCCCGTCCATGTTTTTTTGAAAATATCTTGGAACAGTGTAACCTAATGAACTACTAATAATATCAGCTCCGTTTTTATCTGCCCATTCGGCAGCTGCAAGCCAGTATTCTTCTTCAACAAAAATTTCGCGGGTTATTTCTGTTCTGGCAAGTAGAAATTCTGCTCCTGTTGCCATTCCAAGATTTTTTCCGTCTATTTTTCCTGCAATGCAAGATAAAACATTTGTTCCGTGATGATTAAAATCGTACACATTTTCATTTTTTTTATGAAAATCGTAGGTTTTTAAAATTCTGTTGTCGTTTCTAATATGCTCAAATGCCCGAAGAGTGTCAACTCCCGGAAAACCGGCATCAAAAACAGCAATTCTAATTCCTGAGCCATCAATTTTGTTGTCAATAAAATAATCAGCTTGAAAAGCATTCATTTCATTATCAAGTAATTCATTTTCTTCAAAAGTTAAAATACTGTCTGTTTGATAACTCGTTACAAATGATTGAGCTGTAATTGGTTGAATGTCTTTTACAAAAGGTAATTTTTCAACATCGCTAATTTGAACTTGTGATGCAAAAACTGAAACTCCGTTGAACCATCTGGTTATTATGTTTATGCTATCGACTAGATTGTTTACTTCTGAAATGTAATTTTCATTTACGGGAAAATCAGATGTTTCGTATAACGAAATGTTGTTTTTTAGTCTTCTGTCAATTGCTTTTTGGTCAAAATACGAATATGGATCAAAATTTGTTCCGTCTTTATCGGTAAAGAAAACCCAGTATTTATCTTGTGAAAAGGCATTTAGCATTATCACAATAAATGATATAGTGAAAAGAAACTGCTTCATGAATATTTTTTTTTGATTGTTCACAAAGATAAAATAAAACTATAAATTGCGTAAAAATTGTTTTATATGCTAAACTAATGTTTTTTTTCGGAATGGTTTTTAAAAAAGTAATTTTGCAATTAGAATGAGAATGTTAACAAATAAAGAAGTTGCCCAATATTTGGGTTTATCTGTAGCTAGCGTGAAAAACTGGGTACGACATGGATATTTAAAGGATATTGAAAATAAATTTGAAGAGTCGCAAGTTGCTGATTTAAAAAATAAAATTGAATCGGGAGAAATAAAAAGGCTAAATAATAGAGCAAATAAATCAAAGTCTTCGGTTACTTTTATTCCAAATGAATATATAACTTCAGATGATTCAATAGCAGGGATTACTGAAATTGTTTTGTATATTATTAAAAATGAAATTCCTGTTGAGCAAGCTATTTTTATTTTAGCATTAAATTTAGTTGTTAAAAATCAAGATATTGTATGTGCAAATCCGCAAGATATTTTAAAATTTAATGAATCTGATTTTGCAAGAAAAGGTGTTTTTTTGTATTTAAGTGATTGGTTTGCTGAGTTTTTTGATGAAGTATTAAGTTTTGAAGACAAAAAAAACAAACATCTTTTCGATTTTGATTTGCCAATAGAAAGAGATGTTTTAGGCGTTGTTTATCAGTCGATTATCAACGAAGGTCAGAAGTCTAATTATGGTTCGTATTATACACCTGCAAATATTGTAAAATCAGTTGTTGACGGAAATATTAATACAAATTCATTTGTTCTTGATTCTTGTTGTGGAACAGGTCAGTTTCTGCTCGAATTTTGCGAAAAAGTAGAAAATCCTGAAAATATTTACGGCTTTGACATTGACAAAATAGCAACTTTTATCGCAGGAACTAATTTATTGTTATTCTATAAAAAGTTTGATTTTACACCCAAAGTTTACAATTTCAATTCGTTGTTAGTTCGTAATTCTAAAGAAGAAAATATTTACCTTGAAAAATTTGATTTTATAGCGACAAATCCGCCATGGGGAGCTAAATATAATAAATCTGTTTTGTCAGAAATTAAAAGTAATTTTGATGAAATTAGCAGTAAAGAATCGTTTTCTTTTTTTATTGTTCAGTCATATCGTTTTTTGAAAAAAGATGGTAAAATGAGTTTTATTCTTCCTGAATCTATTTCAAATGTGAAAACTCATAGCGATATCCGATATTTTATTCAAAAAAACACTCAGATTAAGCAAATAGAAATTTTAGGAAAATGTTTCAAAAATGTTCTTTCTTCTGTAATTTCTATTCAGTTGCAAAAACGGAAACCGAAAAAACAGGAAATTATAGTTATTAATAATGATAAAAAATATACCATAGAACAAAATAGATTTTCTAAGAATAAGCACAATTTATTTGATATTTACATAAGTCCAATAGATGTGAAAATATTCGACAAAATGCAGAAAATCAATCATTTTACTTTAGAAAATAAAGCAGATTGGGCATTGGGAATTGTAACAGGTGATAATCAAAAATACATTTTAAATTCAGATAAAAATGAAAAATCAGAGCCAATTTTTAAGGGTTCGGATGTTGATTTGTATAGACTTAAAAATCCTTCTAATTACATTGTTTTTGAGCCTGAAAAATTTCAGCAAGTAGCTAAATTAGAGAACTATATGGCTGAAGAAAAACTTATTTATAAGTTTATTTCTAATAATTTGGTTTTTGCTTACGATGACAAAAAAAGTCTTACGCTTAATAGTGCAAATATTCTGATTCCCAAAGTTGAAGGTTATTCTGCAAAAATTATTCTTGGATTTTTGAATTCAAAATTGTTTAATTATTATTTCAAAAAGAAGTTTAATTCAATAAAAATACTTCGTGGAGATATTGAGCAATTGCCTTTTCCTGTCCTTTCAGAAATTCAAAAGCAAAAAATAGAATCGATTGTTTCAAGCATTATTGAAAATAAAAGTGGAGTAGAGGAATTGGACAATTTTGTTTTTGATTTTTATGGAATATCAAAAGATGAAAAGAAGCTGACAATAAATAGTTAATAATTTTACATAAAAAATGAGAGTTATGAGATATGTGTTTTTAATCTGTTCTGTGCTGCTTTTTTATAGCTGCAAATCACAAAATATTGATGAATTGTTCTTGGATTTTGATGAATTTCCATATACAGTAGATGCTGAATTTTACCAAAATGTTCATTCCAATTTTGACAGTTTAGATCCTAGTTATTTGAGGATTTTGTACGAAAATGTTGATCATATTGATGAGAATTCAAATGATAATATTGTTCGAGCTTTTATTGAAATAGATTCTTTGAAAGATATCGGGAAATGGACTGAAGAAAAGAAGTCTGAATATTGGGAGTTTTATACAATTGATTTAAAAGCTCTTCATAAATTCCAAATTTCTCCTGAAATATTTTGTTATACTTGGTTTCTGGAATACTCAGATATGAATCAAGGGCCTAGCAAAGTTTTTATGACTATCTACAAAAACAACGAACCTAGCTATTGCTTTGAACTATCTTCTTTTGCTTATTATTCAGATTCGCCTGTTTGGGGAGATGAAGAAATTGAAGCACAGGTTTTTGAAGATGGACTTGTGAAAATTCACAAAATCCACGCTTACGGTGAATATATGGATGAAGGAGAAGATATTGAAGAAAGATGGGAAGAATTTAAAACAATTTCTATAAAATCTGGAAAAGTTGAAGTTATAGATCAAAAATCAACAAGAGAAAATGAAAATTAATTTGAAAATGATTTGTAAAGTCCACAAAGAAATGCGCTCAATTAAACGAGAGTTAATTGATGTGATTATATTAGTTGTTTAAATGGAATTGAATCAAGAAAATAATGCGGTGTGTTGAAAATTCAATTACTTTGTGTTTGTTGCTCCTTCTTTTATTTTTTTCTAATGTTTGTTAAAACATCTTGTTTGTTTTGAGAAAAATTTAATTTTGGAAATTTAGAAATCATTAGGAAATAATAATATGAAAAAAGCAGTCTTTTTGAGTTTAATCACCTTGTTTTCAGTTCCTGTGTTATTTGCTCAAAATAATACAAATAAGCTTGATTTGGATTACGTTGTGTTTACTTTAAGAAAAACTGAGTGTAAAGGAACTTGCCCGGCTTATAATATGGAGATTTATAAAAGTGGGAAAGTTCTATTTGAAGGGACAAAACACATCGAAAAATTGGAAAATATCAAAAAGAAATATCTGTTGATTTGGTTGATAGTTTAATTTCTGATTTTCAGAATGCAAATTTTTTCGATTTTGAAGAAGAATACACCGAATCAATAACTTGTTTGTCTACAACATATATTCGTTTTTCTGATGGAGAACACACAAAAACAGTTCGCGATTATTATGGCGCTCCAGAAGAATTGGTTGAGTTGGAAAAAAAATTAGAAGATATTGTTGAAAGTGATAACTGGAAAAAAATTAAGTAATTTAGTCAAAATTTATGGTCAGGAAAAAATACAAGTAAAATGTAATATTTTAAGAAAAAACTCCCAAAAGCAATCAGCTCCGGGAGTTTTTTTATTTTGCATAAATTATTTTTCAATTCTAATTCTGGCATCAACAGCGGTTACTGCTTCTGAATTGCCAAGAAGAGGATTTATATCCATTTCCGCAATTTCGGGGGCAATTGTAACAAGCGCACTGATTCTTTGAATTGTATTAACAAAAGCAGGAATATTTACCCCTTCTTGTCCTCGTACACCTTCAATTATTTTGTAGGCTTTAAGATTTTTAATCATATCAAGAGCTTCGTTTTCTGATACTGGAACAAGAGCCGAATTAACATCTTTCAATACTTCTATAAAAATACCGCCTAATCCTGCAAGAACAAGATGTCCGAATTTTTCTTCAGCTTTTACTCCTGCAAAAATTTCAGTTCCTGAAAGCATAGGTTGCAAAAGAACTCCCACTGCGTCAGGTATTTGCATAATTCTGTCAAACTCTTTTTCAACCGTTTCTATATTTTTTACATTCAAAACAATGCCACCAACATCAGATTTATGAACTGGTCCAACTACTTTCATCACAAGTGGAAATCCAACTTCTTTAGTTGCTTCAACAGCGTCTGATTTTGTTTCTACAGTTTTTTCATGAACACGCGCAATTCCGGCAGCATCAAGTAATTCTGCAACTTTATCGGGGTGCAAATAACCATTTTCTGAGTGTTCAATTATTTTGCGAATGGCTTGTTTGTCAATATCTTGAGGTAAATCAATATTTTCGGGAGCGGGTAGGGAAGTGTTGAATATTTTAGTTAGAGCATTCCCAAAAATAACTTCGTCAGGAAAACTTTGATTTCCTTTGTTTTGAAAATCGGCAATTTCTCTCTGTGTTTCTTTTAATGAAGGTAAAATAGGATAAATTGGTTTTTTGCAAATTTGCATTTTTTCGTGTAAAACATCAAGAACGTCAAAAATTTCAAATAATCCCGGACTTCCAAATATAACTGCCATTGCGTCAATATTTTCAAAATGATTATCGCAATAATCAATAATATTTCCAAGTTGTTCGGCTGTTCCGGTTGCTAAAAAATCGATTGGGTTGGCAACTGAAGAACCCGGAAATAATTTTGTCAGTAATTCTTCGGCTTTTTCACCTATGATTGCAGGAACATCTAATCCGCCGTTTGATAAAGCATCAGTAAGCATAACACCCGGACCACCTGCGTGGGTGATAACTGCTATGTTTTTACCTTTTAATTCTTTTTGCTGGAAAATTGCAGCAACTGTTGCTAATTCTTCTCTCCCGTAGCAACGAACAATTCCTGCTTTTTTAAATAATGTGCTTACAGCAACATCAGAACTAGCCAAAGCTCCTGTGTGTGAAGACGCTGCTCGACTTCCGGCATCTGAACTTCCTGCTTTTATAGCAGCAATTCTACATCCTTTGCGAATAAGCGAAGATGCGTGTTTTAGAAGTTTTTGAGGCTTCTCAATTTTTTCAATGTACAAAAGTTTAACTTTTGAACTTGTTTCGGGGTCAAAAGTTTCATCAAGATGCTGAATTACGTCTTCAACGCCGAGTTGAGCGCTGTTTCCGACAGACCAAACACTATTGAATGTAAGTCCTTTTGGCAAAGCAGATTCCATAATAAAAACAGCTGTTGCTCCAGAACCGGAAACCATGTCAATTCCTTGTGGATTTAGTTTTGGTATTGGAGTTGTAAAAACACCGTTGAAGTTGGTATTAAGCAAACCTATACAATTTGGTCCAATCAAAGAACCGTTTACACTTTCAATAATTTCAACAATTTTATTTTCTAGTTCTGCTCCTTCGTGGCTTTCTTCACTGTATCCGGCAGAAAGAATAATAAACCCGCGTGTGTTTTTTTGTTTTGCTAAAAACTCTACGGTTTGTACAGTATATTTAGCTGCAATAGCAATAATTGCTAGATCAACATCAGGCAAATTTTCAATGTTTATAAAGCTTTTAATGCCTTGAACTTCGTCTAATTTCGGATTAGCAACATATAAATCGCCATTGAAATTTCCGTCAATGATGTTTTTTAGAACTTTTCCGCCGGGTTTTTCTATATCGTTCGATCCTCCGACTATTACTATACTTTTAGGATTAATCAGTTGATTTGAAATCATTTGTATTAGTTTATTTAGTTTTTATTTAGTTTTTGTTTCAGTCTTCAGTCTTCAGTCCTCAATAATTTTATCATTCAATAATTTTGTTATTCTATTATTCAATCATTTTGTTATTCAATCATTACTCGTAAACTCGTGAGACCGCTATCGC
>JAFGUD010000025.1 GCA_016938685.1 Bacteroidales bacterium
ATATTCCTCAAAAAACTCAAAGTGAAAATATTGAAATGAACTCAAACCTTTTGGAAAAATCTGTCCGATTTACCGGGGGTTAAGACAATCCAACAGCGCATTTTGTAAACTTTTATAATGTTTTGTGCCTGCTGAATTGTTCAGTTCCTTCTGCTTTAGATTATAAAATTCAGTATAATAATCATTAACCAATTTTATTTTTATTTCAGGTTCAGGTTCAGGCAAGATTAAGTCAACTACCGTTGAAACTTTGTCTGCCATACTTAAATAGTATTTTTTTGTTTTATCTTTTAAAATTGCTTCAAGCTCCTTTTGATTTATTTCAGGTATATATTCTTCGTGTTTAATCCTGATATAGTTATCAACCAATTTCTTTAACTCTATTACTTTTTCATTTACTTTTTTATAGTCATCAACTCGTGAATTGTAGAGAAGGTCGTTGGTCATTCCATTTTTTATAACCTTGTTTTTTGTGTTGATACGAAGGATATTCTTACCCAATTTGTAATAAATGTAGATGTACTCATAGTTACCACTCTTGAACACCTTTAATTTGCTGTGATTGTTTAGTTTATTCATAGTACTTATACTCTTTAATTTCTCTTTTGTTACAAATTGTATTTTGAACATTTTTTGTACTTTTTAGTAACTTTGTACAAATTTTGAACATTAAATCAATTTATATCATTTTGATTATCAGTACATTGACTTTTTTTATTTAAAAACAGTCAAAACATTTTTTAATTAAGAATATATTCGTTGATTATCAGCACGTTACGGCTCTTGATTTCAGGTTCTGGCAGGACAACCAAACAGGAGTTACATAAAATGTAACTCCTGTTTTTTACAGCTCAACACCCTTACCTGTTCCTTGTTTTGAAATTAAGATCAAAACAACACGCAACCTTTTTTCATAAATTGCATCTTACCTTAAAATTTAAACACCCATGCAAAAATATGTTGCGCTAATATTCCTTCTTTCACTGCTTTGGAGTTGCGAAAAAGACGAAGAATCGCCGGTGATTGTAAAAGCCTGTTTCTCTTTCGAGTTTAGCCAATCAAACGATGGCGAAGTTTCGTTTATCAACTGTTCCGAAAATGCAATAAGCTACTACTGGGAGTTTGGCGATGGCGAAACTTCGACCGAAACAAATCCGGTTCACACCTACACCACCGAGCCACCTTATTATGTAAGCTTAATTGCAAGTTCGCGTTATCAAAAAGATACGTTTATGACACAACTATATATTGGCGGTATTGAAGTTCTCAAACCCAATATTTATCTCTATCCAACCAA
>JAFGUD010000162.1 GCA_016938685.1 Bacteroidales bacterium
ACAAGTCAGACCACTCGCCCACTTTCCTGCGGGTCTGACACGATTTCTTCCAGAAATCCCGCCCGACCACATACAAGTGACCGTTAAGGCCAATGTTGAAAAAGAATGAAATCATTATTTGAGCCGAATTTTTATAAGTATTATATTTGACTTTATGAAAATATATACTGATTTATATTGTGGGGACAGCAGAGAAGAATTAAAGAAACTTCCAGATAACTGTGTGGACTTGATTTTTACATCACCTCCTTATGCAGACCAAAGAAAAAATACTTACGGAGGTATTCATCCAAATAAATATGTAGAATGGTTTCTCCCTATCGCAAAGGAACTTTTGCGAGTTTTAAAACCAACCGGGACTTTTGTTTTAAATATCAAAGAAAGAGTCGTTGACGGAGAGAGAAGCACTTATGTTATGGAATTAATTCTTGAAATGAGAAAAATCGGTTGGCTATGGACAGAAGAATATATTTGGCATAAAAAAAATAGTTATCCTGGCAAATGGCCAAATCGTTTTCGAGATTCCTGGGAAAGATTAATTCAATTCAATAAAAACAAAAAGTTTCACATGTACCAAGAGGCAGTAATGGTTCCTGTCGGTGATTGGGCAAAAACCAGACTGAAAAACCTAAGTGAAACTGATAAAAGAAGGGACGAATCAAAAGTTGGAAGTGGATTTGGGAAAAATATTTCTAATTGGCTAGACAGAGATATGGCGTTTCCGACAAATGTTTTACACCTAGCGACAGAATGCAATAACAAAAATCATAGTGCTGCATTTCCAGAAGGACTTCCAGAATGGTTTATTAAACTTTTTACAAAACAAGGTGACACAGTTCTTGACCCGTTCATGGGTTCAGGAACTACAAATTTTGTTGCAAAACGAATGAAAAGAAATTCTATTGGAATTGAAATTGTCAAAGAATATTATGATATGGTAAAAAGTGAAATACAACCAGTTGAATTATACCTATTAGAACCAAAACAAAATTATGAACAACCTAAACCTAAAAGACGTATCGCAGTACGTTGAAGAAAACATCGGCACATTTCATCAAAAGAGAATTTCGAGCCTTGACACACTCAGATTATCAAAAGTTCTAAAAAGAAAAAATCCATATTTATTTAAAGCAAAATATGTACTGACTGCTGAACAAATAATTAAAGGATTGGTAGATGCACATATTTCCTCAAACGAAGAAACCATTTTTGGAGATTGGTTAGAAGGACTTGCAATATTCATCAATGAAAAAGTTTATAATGGCTGGAAATCTGGAATTGTCGGAATTGATTTAGAATTTGACAATGATAACAGACGCTACATTGTAAATATTAAATCTGGTCCAAATTGGGGAAATAGCAGTCAGATTTCAAAAATGATTTCCGACTTTAAAACTGCGCAAAAGACTTTAAGAACAAGCAATTCAGGTTTAAATATAATTGCTATAAATGGTTGTTGTTATGGTCGTGACAACCAGCCTGACAAAGGGGATTATTTTAAATACTGTGGTCAAAAATTTTGGGAATTTATTTCAGGGAACACAAATCTTTATACAGAAATTATTGAACCGCTTTCTCACAAAGCCAAAGAAAAAAACGAAGAATTTATGGAATCATACTCCCAAATGATTAACAAGTTTACAAGAGAATTTGGAAATAACTTTTGTGACAAAAATGGTGCAATAAATTGGGTAGAACTTGTAAAATTTAATTCATCGTCAATAAAACCTTGAGGAAAAAATAAAACACAGGCCTTAACAAAGTGCAAATGTAATGCGGGCGGGCGTGGTATTCCAGCATTTTCGCCCTGTTCAACCACCGCCAATCCGTCTTTGACGGATGTCGGTTTTAAAATGATGTTTAATAAAAAGCCGGCTTGGCTCAGT
>JAFGUD010000163.1 GCA_016938685.1 Bacteroidales bacterium
AACCGAATACGAAACAAAACTATAAAAACAATCTGTCTCGCTTTCCTCTTCCCGGACCGCTTTATAAAGCTAAGTATTACTGCACCGGAAGCAGGTTTTTAGACAGACTGCCGTTAGCAACAAGGCTAAAAAATTAAATGTTAATAAATTAGAATAAATTACATTCCTCGAAAAAATATTAATAACTATTTTTATTCCAGCTATGAATAAATGATTTAATAATAAAATAAAAGTTAAAAATTAACTTAAAAGTGAATATTTATTTGAAATTAACTTAAAAGTGAATATATTTGAACTCAAAATATGGAATGACGAAAGACTTAGGTGTACTTTTTATACAGTACAAAATGATTCTGAGGATATAAATGAGACAGATAAATTTTTACTAAAATATGAAAAAGAGTTCGAATTTATTGAGGACTTACAATCCTTACTTTCATTTATAATTTATTCCATAGGAGACGAACATGGAGCTAATGATGCACTATTTAACAGACATGAAAACGAGGTTACAGGTTTACCATCAAAAGGTAAAATCAGTTTGGGTGAATTTACTTATCATTACCCTAATTTCTCATTACGGTTATACGCTTTAAAAATTTCAGATGAAATTGTCATATTATTTAATGGCGGGACTAAGGACGGTCCAACAAATCAAACAAGTAGTTTAAATATAAAATGGCTTGATGCTTGTAATTATGCTCGTAGAATTTTAGAAGCTTTAAAAAACAAAGAAATCCACATTGATAAAAGAAATAGAAGATTAATAAACTACGATGGAAGTGGTGAAATAATCTTGTAAAACATTTACTATGAAAAGCAATATAGCAGAAAGAATATTAGCAAATACACCTAAAGATGTTGAGATTTTTGCCAGACTTTATGGAGATTTGGTTGTACGAATTAATAGTATATTGAAAGAAAAAAATTATTCTCAAAAAAAACTAGCTGAATCTCTTGGCAAAAAACCTTCAGAAATCAATAAATGGTTAAAAGGTGACCATAATTTCACACTTCGCTCTCTTGCAAAACTCGAAGCAGAACTTGGTGAACCTATTTTGTACATTCCAAAAACAAAGACATTTAAATCTGCTGGAATTGTAAAAACTTCTTTTACAGTGCATCGTAGTACTTGGACAAATACTGCGGTTGACTTTACAAAATTTAAAGAAACTGTTGTAAAACCTAATAATAAATTGGCAAATGTCAGCTAAAGCATCAGGAATATTATACCCAGAGAAAATTCATATAATTGATACTCAAATAGAAAAATGTAGTATTGAATGTCCATTTGGATTTGATTCCAAACAAGTTGATAAATATGATTTTGATTTGGACTTTAACCTTGGGTTTAATTTGGATGATTTATTAGTAAAAGCTGATTTCGAACTTAATGTTAAAACATCAAGTAAAGTTGAAATAGAGAAAGAAGCACAAGGAATTTTTCATTTCGTTTATATTTATCAAGTTGAAAACTTATTAGAATTAGCGATACCAGATAAGAACAAAGAAATTGAACTAAATGGTAATCTTGGTAATGCACTTGCCTCAATTACTTATTCTACTTCAAGAGGAATTCTTTTTGCGAGATTAAGAGGAACTGGATTAGAAAACTTTATACTACCAGTAATTGACCCAAATTCTCTATTAAAATATAACGAAACAGAAAATTAATAAAAGCCCAGTTGCCAACAAAGTGCAAATGTAATGCGGGTTGGCTTGGTTTTTCAACGTTTTCGCCCTGTTCAACCACCGCCAATCCGTCTTTGACGGATGTCGGTTTTAAAATGATGTTTAATAAAAAGCCGGCTTGGCTCAGT
>JAFGUD010000164.1 GCA_016938685.1 Bacteroidales bacterium
TTCCTGTCCAAAAATCTCCTTGTTGATTATTTTCGTGCAGAATTAGTTTTTTGCGGTAATTGTAATAAGCTTCTGAAACTGAACGGATTTTGACAAAGTAAGTGTAGAAAGCAATAAAAGATATTTTAGTATCATTTATATTTTTATGGTAAACTTTGGGACAGTATTGAATCTCAAATGAATGGTTTTGTCCATCAAATAGAATATCTGAGAAAGGATATTTTTTTGGATGGAAATCAATTAATCCTTCTGTTAAAATTACTGGATCACTACCATAAGGGATAACATGCTGAGACCATCCAATGTTATAAATAATTGTATCTTCCCCAAAAATTAGAGTGTCAATGGAACAATAACCCAAAGAATCATCTCGTTCAAACATTTCCAACTCGTAAAAATTTTCAACATTTGTTAAATCACTAAAATTAAATTTAAGTAAAGAATAATAATATCCTGTTTCATCAGCAATATATTGCACACTATCATGGATGGATGTATTGTTTAGTTTTGGTAAATAAATTGGAATTATATCTTCTGCCCAAACATCGGGCAATTCAGGATGTGAAATTTCTATTTTGTATAAAACTCCTGGAACTGGTTTATATTTTTCCGGGGCAATATAAAATCCGGTGTCCTGATATTGAAGCTCAAAAAGAAATCCGTTGTTTGCATATAATTTGCAAGTAGCATCATCAATAAAATAAACATTACTGTCATTAAAATCAGTTGTTTTGCTTACAAAAACACGGAAAGTGCTGTCAGGGCAAAACAATGATTCTATAACAAGTTTTTGTTCCAGATCAGGAAAATCTACTTCTATTATTTTGCTACAAGACAAACACAAAAGAAAGACAATTATAATAAAGATTGATTTTTTCATATTAAAATTTTACACCAAATGAAATCCCATATCTAAGAGAGCTTGTGTTCCTTATATATGGAATATTTAACTCATAATCAATATTTAGTTTGCAAAATAAGCGTTCGTTTAAAAGATAATAAATATTTATATTTGAATATAATCCAACAACCCTTCTGCCTTGTTCTGTTGCTGTAAGATTTGAGTATGCTTTAAAAGACAACCAATAAAAAGCATAATTTCCACCAAGACCGGTTGATATTATTACTTTCTTTGAATTGATTAAATTGTAAGAAATAAATAAATCTGTAGACCTATAAAAACAATCGTCATATTTTTTTAAATCGACAAAAGTTTCAACGTTCATTGCTAAATTGATCGATAATCTATTAGATAAGTAATGTCTATAGTTAGCAGAAAGAAAATAAGGAGAATATTCAAATGGAGGTCTGTCGAATGTTTGAAATATTTTTCCGTAGCCAACAGTAGTACAAAGCTCATTTTTTAGAAGATTTTGATTATTTTGACTAAATGTAATATTTCCTATCAAAACTAAAATTAAAAAAAATCCTGTTTCCATATATTTTATTTGTTTAGATTTAATAAAAAGCTGCCAAATAATCAACTATGATTTTATTTTGGCAGCTCAAAATAATTTATTTTACACATGAATGTGACCATGAATAAGAGTTCCACCAGCTTGGAACTTGACCATAATCGTGAATAATAAAATCGGCAATCATATCATAGTCTGTAAGTCGGAATCTCATTGCATATCCTCTTATTGTGTATGATTTATTATAACCATCCTTGAATTCTGAGTTATCACCACCACCTCCATTATATTGATAATTATAAGTAAATGTTAAATTTTGTTTTAGTCTTTGATCGTAAGATTGTTTCCATGAATTAGTAACCAAAGTATAATAAATTCCATATTTTAGATATTTAATGTTGTATTTTACCCAGCCATAACTTGGAACATTTATTGTTGCATCTCCTGCGTTGTAATCATTACAATATGTCCCTTTACACCCACAATCATTTTGGAGAACTTCTCCTGTTTTAGCTAGTAAATTAGCTTCACAAAACTCCAAAGTCAATACTTCGTCATCAAAAGAATAAGTTTTTGAATATTTGTTATAAATAAAAGATTTGTAATTTTCATAAACAAGTACAATTTCTTTTTTGAAATCAAGCTTAAAAATTTGACCTTGAATTTCAACAACACTTTCAGCGTTTAAAAAGTTTGCTAAAATGTCATCATCTGCCGGCATTTCTGCTTTGTTGTTTTTGTATGCTTTTGCCATTGAGCTAAAATCTGCCATTTTATTCCATTCTGCAAAATCATTTTGTTCGTCTTTTGCCAAAAAAGTTAATGCTTTTTCATAATCATCAACCGATGCAAAAGAA
>JAFGUD010000165.1 GCA_016938685.1 Bacteroidales bacterium
CTGTTAATCAGATTACTAGCTGGTTTCATTTTTTTATTTTATCATACTCTTGTGAAAAGTTTACAGTTTTTTTAAAAATCAAGGACTTAATATCGAAATTGTAATAATTATTCATTTTAATTATTATTTTATTGATTCTAATTTTTGATTCGAATTAGTGACATTATGTCAGTTTTCGTTTCTTGCTTCTTGTTTATCTATTTTGCTTAAAGGCTAAACGTTTTTGTTGCTTGGTTATTTTTCTATTTATATCTATCTTTGTAAAAAATATTTTATGTTAGAAAAAATTATAGCAGAATCGGTTAAGGAATGTCTAAAATCCTTATATTCAGTAGATTTGAAGGAAAAAACGTTTTGGCCTGGTAAAACTAACAAAGAATTTGTTGGTGATTTTACGATTGTTGTTTTTCCTTTGCTAAGTTATACTAAAACGTCTCCTGTTAAACTCGCTACGGATATTGGAGAATGGTTGGTTAAAGAATTAAAATTTGTTTCTGAATTTAATATTATTAAAGGTTTTTTGAATATTGTAATTAAAAATGATTATTGGTTAGAGTATTCTTTAAATTTTAATGAAGTTAACCTTAGGCCTTTTAAAGATAATGCATCTAGAAATATAATGGTTGAGTTTTCTTCTCCTAATACTAATAAACCTCTCCATTTGGGACATATAAGAAATAATCTATTAGGTGTTGCAATTTCTAATATTCTTTCTTTTGTTAACGAAAAGGTCATGCGAGTTAGTTTGTTAAATGATCGTGGTATTCATATTTGTAAATCTATGTTAGCTTGGGAAAAATGGGGTAATAATATTACTCCTGAATTAGCAGGGAAAAAAGGAGATCATTTGATAGGTGATTTTTATGTCAAATTTGAAACTGAATATAGAATTGAAGTAGAAAACCTTGTGAAATCAGGTTTAAGTGTTGATGAAGCTTCTAAAAATGCGCCTTTGCTTATTGAGGCACAAAAATTACTTAAAAAGTGGGAACGTGGAAATAAAAAAGTAATTGAAACTTGGAGCTTATTAAATTCTTGGGTTACAAAAGGATTTGATGAAACTTATCAGAAATTAGGAGTTGATTTTGATAAAACTTATTTAGAATCAGATACCTATTTAAAAGGAAAGGATATTATACTTAAGGAAATGTCAAAAGGAACTGTGAAAATAAATGAAGATAATTCTGTTTCTATTGATTTGAGTGATGTTGGTTTAGATGATAAAATATTGCTGAGAGGTGATGGAACAACTGTATATATAACTCAGGATATTGGAACTGCTGTTGATAGATACAATGAGTTTAAATTTGATAAAATTATTTATGTTGTTGGAAATGAACAAATTTATCATTTTAAGGTATTGAAAGAAATTTTGAATAAATTTGGATATAATTGGTCTGATTCTATTGAGCATTTTTCTTATGGTATGGTAGAATTACCTGAGGGTAAAATGAAATCACGCGAAGGAAAAGTTGTTGATGCTGATGACCTTATTGAAGAGATGATAAATACGGCATCTTCAAAAGCAAAGGAACTTGGTAAACTTGAGGAGGCAAGTGAATCAGAATTTAGTTCTACTGTTAGCAAAATTGCGCTTGGAGCTCTTAAATATTTTATTTTAAAAGTAGATCCTAGAAAAAATATGATGTTTAATCCTAATGAATCTATTGATTTTAATGGAAATACCGGTCCTTTTATTCAATACACATTTACCAGAATTAATTCTCTTGTTAAAAAAGCTGATGAAAAAGGTCTTCAACTTAAAATTGAGGATACTAGTGATATATTACTGACTAATAAAGAATTAGAATTAATGAAGGAAATTTATGATTTTAAAAATATTGTTGAAGATGCAGCTAATTCTTTAAATCCGGCTGCGATTGCTAATTTTATTTATAATCTTGCTAAATCGTTTAATAGTTATTACCAGGAGACACCTATATTAAAAGAAGAGATTAAAAAAATAATGCTATTTAGATTAAAGTTAGCTTCCAATGTTGCATTGACTATTAAAGTGGGGCTATCACTTTTAGGAATTGAAGTTCCTGATAGAATGTAAAAAAAAATCCCCAGATGGGGATTTTTTTATTATTGTTCTCTTTTCTCTAATTCTAATATTATTTCTATTGCTTGTTCATAACCAATTCTTTTTGCAAGTATTTTTTTGTCTTTATCAAGTAGATATAAAATTGGTGAACTATTGATATCATATTTAAAACGATAATTATCAAAAGGATTCCACATGTTATACCAGCCTTGTCCGTATAATTTATTTTTTTCAATAAAATCAAACCAGTCTCCAATATCGTTTGAAAATTTTGCCCAATTATCAGTGTTCTTTTCCATATAAATTGCCCAAACTTCTACATCTTTTCCTTTTAATTTATCCATAAAATCTGCATGAAATAAAGGAGTTTCTTTTTTACAATGGCTACAATCCGGTGAAATAAACCAAAGTATTGTATATTTTGATTGGGTATCGTACAAAGGTCTGTCATTTGGGAAAAAAGACATATATTCTGCAATTAGTTGTGATAGATCAGGAACCTTTTCTTCAAAAGTTCTGGATTTATCTTTTTCAATATCTAGCCCCTGCTCTTTCATGATTTCTAATGGAATTCGTAAATTTTCAATAGCAGCAGAATCAGGAGGTAATATGGTCATTCTCAAAGCTAAGGCTTTGTTTCCAATTAGGCAATTCTTTTTACGTACAATTTTAGTTTTTAATTCATTTCTGAAAGAATCAGTACTCCAAGTTGCTTTTTCTGCATAAATTTCACCAACGTGAACATACATATTTTCTGCTATCATTAAATTACTGGTTGCATATTTATTAAAAAGATGAATCATCATGTATTGGTAAAGTTCTTCATCTCCTTCAGTTTTTTCAATTAAGTAATCAACTGCAACTATAAGTGTATCAGGATCTTGTAAAACTACTTTATCAAGATAATTATCTATTTTACTCTCATATATATTGGTGTAATACAGACGTTTATCTGAAACATCAAAATTTTCAAAATAGTGATTTTTATAATAATAATATTGTGCTGCTCTATCTGTAATTGTTTCAGGTACTTTTACATCTCTTGTTGCTTTTAAAAAGGTAGTAAAAAACATATCCGGGTAATTTGTTACTATTTCTTGATAATATGTTTCAAATTTTCCGGAAATTACATTCATTTCTTCTTCTAGTTCTTTTTTCTTATTTGGATCTGTTTCGTTTTTCCATTTTTCTCGTAAGTTTGTAATATTTTCATTTTGTTCAATAAGAAAATTATGGTAATCAAGAAATACTTGTAATTCATCTGATCCTTTTGCTTTTAGATTTTTGTATAAATCAGTTGTATCATTTTCAATATAAAAAACTTGATCTTCACCAATTAAAATATCAAAATAGGTTTTCTGTGGAAGAAAAATAAAATACATTCCCTGAAAAAGAGGCTTATCTCCCTTAAATACTGCGTATCCATTTTTATCTGTTTTTACAGTGTCGACAGGGATTAATTTGTCATTTTTATGATGCCCAAGTATAATATCTTGATTTTCAACTCCTTTTATTTTTACTTCAATTTTATAACTTTGAGCAAAAACTCCAATTACCAGCAATAAAAGTAGCCAGCTTAAAAATAACTTCTTCATATTTTATCTTTTTTAATATAATTTAAAATAATATTTAACGTTTTAAATATTTTACAAAAAAACACAATTTGTCAGCAAAATTAAAAGAATTTATAATAATTTTAGAAAATGTTTCTCTGAATAGTAATAACGTTTATTTTCTGTAAATTGATAGATAGATCAAATTCTATTAATTTTTTTTAATTTTGTTGATGACAATTTCTTGAATTAAAAAGTTGCAATATGCTATCCTTACTAATCCCAATATATAATTTTGATACTTCTGAACTTGTATATGAACTTCATGCACAAGCTTTAAATGCAAATATTAATTTTGAAATCCTTTTAGTTGATGATTTTTCAACAGAATTAAAAGAAAAAAATTCTAAGTTGCAAAACCTTAAACATGTTGTTTATGAAGAACTTACTTGTAATTTTGGTCGTTCAAAAATTAGAAATTATTTAGCGGGAAAAGCAAAATATGACAATTTAATTTTTTTGGATTGTGATTCGGGGATTATTTCAATCGATTTTATAGAAAAATACATTCAGAACGTCGATAAAAAAATAGTTTATGGTGGTCGCATTTATGCAAAAAAAAAACCGGATGCTAATTATTATTTTCATTGGTATTATGGAGTAAATAGGGAGTCGCAAAAAATAGAAATTAGAAAGCAAAATCCAAATAAGGGTTTTCAGACAAATAATTTTATGATTAAAAGTGAGATTTTTAACAATATAAAGTTTAATGAAACCATAAAAGGTTATGGACATGAAGATACATTGTTTGGTTATGAATTGAAAAATAGAAAAATAGAAATTACGCATATTGATAATCCGGTAATTCATTTAGGCCTTGAGAAAACAGACGATTTTTTAAGAAAAACTAAAAATGGATTGAATAATTTGATTGTGTTAACTAATTTATTTCCAGATGAAAATGGTCTTTTTGAAGATATAAAAGTTCTAGATTATTTTTTTAAAGCAAAAAAATTTTATTTTTGTGGTCTTATTAAATTGATGTATTTAATATTTAATAGGTTGATTTATTGGAACTTAAAGGGTAAAAATCCGAAATTATTTTTATTTGATTTTTATAAATTGGGTTTTTTGTGTTTAAAGTTTTAATTTATTTTTTAAATCTTCTTTTTTTAGCTATTTTCGTTTAATTTTTAAAAATTAGACAAGGTTTTGTCTTTTTAAATTATTAAATAAACAAAGTAAACTTAATTCATTGATTATTAAGCATCTTAATGAATATGAAAGAAATTGTACAATCCAATGTATTAGCTTGGATAGAGAGCAACATTGACCAACAGAGTAAAAATGAAATTTTAGAACTGTTGAAAAATGATGAGAAAGAATTAGTAGAAAGTTTTTACAGAAGTTTAGAGTTTGGAACAGGCGGAATGCGTGGAAAAATGGGGGTTGGAACCAACAGACTAAATCGTTACACGATAGGATTAGCTACCCAAGGATTTGCCAATTACCTTAAGAAAAATTTTAAAGGATTACGTGAATTAAAAGTTGTAATTGCTTACGATACAAGGAATAATAGTAAATTTTTTGCTCAAACTGTTGCCGAAGTTTTTGCTGCTAACGACATAAAAGCTTTTTTATTTGAAAATTTCAGGCCAACTCCTGAATTATCCTTTGCAATTAGAAACCTTAATGCACAGGGTGGGGTAGTTGTTACTGCTTCTCACAATCCCAAAGAGTATAATGGTTATAAAGTATATTGGGAAGACGGAGGACAAGTAATTGCTCCACATGATATTGGAATAATTGAAGAAGTTCAACAATTAACAATCGCCGACATCAATTTTAATGGAAATAATGATAAAATACAAATAATTGGTGACGATATCGATTCTATTTATTTAGCTAAATTAAAAGAAGTTTCAATAAATCCGGAAATTATTAGAAATCATTCTGATTTAAAGATTGTTTATACACCTCTACATGGTACAGGTGTTGATTTACTTCCAAAAGCTTTAAACTTATTTGGTTTTGATAATGTTTCCATGGTTGAACAACAAGCCATTCCTGACGGTAATTTTCCAACTGTAAAAAGTCCAAATCCTGAAAATGCTGAAGCTTTGGAAATGGCAATTAAAAAAGCAAAAGAAATTGATGGTGAAATTGTTTTAGCAACTGATCCTGATGCAGATAGGATAGGGGTTGCCGTGAAAAATTCTAATGGTGAATTTATTTTATTAAACGGAAATCAAACAGGAAGTATCTTAACTTATTACATAATTAATAATTTAAGTAATAAAAATAAACTTACTGCTCATGATTTTATTGTAAAAACTATTGTAACGACTGAACTTATTCAGGATATAGCATCTAAACATAATGTGAAAACTTATAATGTTCTTACAGGTTTTAAATATATTGCTGCTCTGATGAGAGAAAAAGAAATCGGAAATAAATTTTTGGGTGGCTTTGAAGAAAGTTATGGATACCTTTTCGGAAATTTTGTTAGAGATAAAGATGCAATAATGTCCGGCGCTTTAATATGCGAAGCTGCTGCTTGGGCAAAGGAAAAAGGAAAAACTTTTTATGATTTGCTGATTGATATTTATATTGAGTTTGGATTTTATAAAGAATCACTGGTTAATTTGGTCAGAGAAGGAAAAGAAGGAGCAGATGAAATAAATGAGATAATGCAGAATTTTAGAGACGATGCACCTGCTTTAATTAATGATGTAAATGTTGTTATAATTAGAGATTTTTTAACTGGAAATGAATCAAATCTATTTAATGGTAAACAATCTGAAATGGGATTGCCAAGTTCAAATGTATTGCAATTTGTAATGGAAGATATGACTAAAATAACAATTAGACCTTCAGGAACAGAACCAAAAATTAAATTTTATATTAGTATAAAAGATAAAATAAAAAGCAAAGATGATTATGCAGAAGCTGAAATTAGAGCTAATAAGTTAATTGAGAGTTATAAAATTGCTCTTGGAATATAAGTAGGAGAGTGTGTGTGAAATAATAATGAGGAAATTGCGGTTTTCGAAAGAGAGAACTACCGTAGTTTCCTCTTTTTCTTTTTTAAAGTTCATACTTTAATTATAAACTTCATTTAGAAAAAGAAGTTACAAAAACCGCAATTGAGGTAAATATATTTACCAGACTATTAGGTACATTTTCAAATTCTTCAACAACAGAGTTGTTTCTTGTAATAACAATTCTATTACCGTTATAGGTTCTTTGAGGTGAAGGTAAATCTTGATTCTTCAAAGAAGTTTTTACCGAAGTATAAACTTGGTTCAAAGTAATATACGATTTCCCATTCTCAATACCGTTTTGCAAAACTTTAATCAATTCACCAGTAAAATACGTAGGTGAATTTTTCGAGTTAAGCGGGTAATATGAAGGTTCATCACCCGAAGAAGATGAAATAACATAAAGGTTTTCAGATTTATCAAGACCATAAATACTAGATTCAGGATTGTTGAACAAATTATGAATATGTCCACTATAACAAGAATCAAGAATAACAATTTTCTGATTAGAATTAGATAAGCTGATTATTTCAACAAATCTTTCAATCGAAATACTTGTAGATTCAATATCGTCAAGATTAGAATCTGTCGTCGAAAGATATAATTTAGAATTATAGTCACTTATAAAACCGTGACCAGAATAATATACTAAAATCGTATCATCATTTTCAGTTTCACAAACAAAACTAGTCAAATCATTAATAATTTCATTGGTCGTTTTATTAAGCGATACAAAAATGTTTTCCGACGGAACACCAAAATTAGAACTATTAGTCAATGTTCTTTTTAAAAGATTAACGTTAGCCTTAATATTAGGAACGTCACTGACTTGGTCGTCCGGATATTTAGATACACCAATTAAAATTACTTTTAATTTTGTATAATCTAAATTAGGGACATTTACTTGTTTGTAAATTTTTGTTTCCATTGTTTTATTTTTTTTAAATTAAATAATAATACAAATATAGTATATGTTAATGAAACTACCAAATTTAGGAGCATGTAGCTATTATAAAAAAAGAGTAGTAATTTATTGTGTTAATTTTGCGTAATAGTTGTGTTTTAACACCATAGACGCTGTATCACCTGAATAATAGGGGTTGTAGCATATTTGCTTTCTAACATTTTGAAAGTAAGTGATTTATAAAAAGTAGTATTTGTCACTTTTTGAAATGTTGATAAACATAGTGAATTTAAGTTGATATTCTATTCTTTTTAGCAAATATCTAGCTAATAAACAGTTGTTTAGGGTAATTTGAATTGTAAAATCTACATCTTTTTTAATGAAATTCTTGCTTCAATATTGATTAAATTGTTTAACCCCCAGGATTACTTTCTTAATTATTCTATTTAGAAAATCACAAATTTCATAAATATTTAAAATTTGATTGTTTTCTTTAACTATGATATCTTAATTTTGAAAATACTCGTCATTTTGACAATTCATATTAAATTAAATAGTTAATAATTAGATTATTGTAGCGGTAAGAATATCATTAACTTTAAGAAACAATATGATTATGAATGTCCTATAATTAACATTATGTTAAATAAATAGGATTTTAGAAACATCAATTCTGAGCAAAATATAAACTAAATGAGTTTCGATTTTTTTAAAATAATTCTTAAATGTTTAAATTGTTCTTATATAAAAAAGAAAATTTACAGTATTTTATAGGAAATAGAAACAATTATTGCATAATTGGAGATTATTTTAAAGGAAATAGATTTGTCAACAACTACTCTATTATAAAAAAAAAGCCACTTATTAAGTGGCTTTTTTTAATTTTATAAATTCTCTATTTCAAGTTTTTTTGCAGCTGATTCATCATACATTTTAAGACGATAATAAATTTTAGCTAACAAATCTAATGTATAAACATCTTTTGGGTTTATTTTATAAGCTTGTTCTGCGTATTCTTTTGCTGATTCTAAATATTCAGTGCCTTTGGTGTCAAGTTTTGTAATAATGTCTTTTAGCTTTCTTATACTGGAAGCATAAGTTTGACTTTTTACGGCTTTTTTATAGTAAAAAAAAGCAACTGTATAATAATAGTCTGCATTTTTGTTATCGTTTTCAATTCCTAAATTGTACGCATCAAGAGCTTTTTGAGAGAATTCATCTATTTCTTGTTCTAATTTTGGAATTTCATTATTCAAAATATTATCTCTCTTATCATTAAATTCTTTTTCCTTAGGAGTGTTTCTATTTTTAAAAGCTTCTTTGTCTAAATCATCTGCTTCTGTAAGTTTAGCATAATAAGCATCTTCTTTATCTTCCATTATTTTGGCATAAGAGTTTCCTTTTACAATATAAAGAACAGCAAGAGTATCGTTCATTGCAATTGCTTTATCAATATATTCAAATGCTTTTTCATATTCTCCTCTTGGAGTATAATAGTCAATTAAGCTATAGATCAACTTTTCTTCTTGTGGATATTTTTTTAATCCTTCTTCAAGTTTTTTCACAGCGTTTAAAGTATCATTTAACTCAAACATAACTTGTGCAAGATATTGATAAGAAGTTCCAATTTCATATTCTTCTTCGATAGCTTTTGCAAAGTATTTTTTAGCTATTTTGCATTGTTCGTCATTGTATTTTTGAGTTACGTCATTTTTTGATTTAGCTTCTTTATTAAAAGCTTCATTTTCTGCATTTTGTTTATTCCAAACTTTTTTGAGTGAGTCTGATGTGTTATCGTCAATAATATAAATATCTTTTAACTCTATTAGTTCTTTTTTTCCATTATAAGCAAAAATAGCAGCATAATAAGAATAAGCACCTAAAGTAACAATTGTATCATCTTCTGTTTTTGGGTATTGATACAAGTCCATACATTTTTCCAAATCGGCAAGAGCAGGTGCTGATTCGTTGTTATAAAAAGCTTCAACTGCTCTATTCATAAGATGTTCTCTAAGAGCAGAAAGTTCTTGCATTGTAGACTTTTTATTTCTATATTTTTCGTCAACATCAAGTTCAAGTGCTTTTTTATAAGCTTCATAAGATTTATCAAGCGCACCCGGAAATGCAATGTTAGTTTCTACCCAATGGTCAACTAAAACATCTGAGGAAATATAAATTTTAATATTTCTATACTCCCAAACTGTTAATTTATCTTCTTCGTATGTTTTGAGCGGTTTTCCATAATAAGGTTGCGGACTACTTTCTGAAATACCTAAAAGGCTAAGAGAATTTGCATGAATACCTGGTGCTAAATATTTGAAGTTAACAGAATAAGCTTCAATAAAAAGTTTGCCTCTTTTAGACCATGTCGCTAATTTAGCAGATTTTTTTGGATTTGTGATGTCTTTATCACTTTTTTCAATTTGCTTTGTTAAAGCATCTATATCAGCTTGATTATTTTGAGCTGAGATAAAGCCTATCGCCAAAAAAAGAATAATAAATAGGCTAATTGTTTTTTTCATGACTAATTGTTTTTATGTTTATATTCAATTTTGATTATTCAATGTTATCATCATCATTATCAATTTCTTCAATGATTTCTATGTCGTTAGTATCTTGTTCATCATCTGATTCTTCGATAAAATCAGTTTCTTCAGGATTAGTAACTACAATATCTTGATTTTCTTCATTTTCAGCATCTTCGTTGTGATCGTTACCATTTTCGATTTTAGCAACAGAAGCAATAGCATCATCATCTTTAAGATTGATAAGCCTAACACCTTGTGTCGCACGACTATAAAGACCAATTTTATCAACTGAAATTCTGATAGACAAACCTGCTTCGGTCATAATCATTAAATCGTCATCATCAGTAACGTCTTTTATGGCAACTAATTTACCTGTTTTTTCGGTAACATTTAGAGTTTTTACTCCTTTTCCTCCCCTACCGGTAACTCTGTAATCTTCTACTTTTGAACGTTTTCCGTATCCATTTTCAGAAACAACCAAAATATGTCTTTCATCATTTTCAACGCAAACCATTCCAATAATTTGATCTGTTTCAGAAATTTTCATTCCTTTTACACCAGAAGCGTTTCTTCCCATTGGTCTAACAAGTGATTCGTTAAATCTAATAGCTTTTCCGCTTCTGTTAGCTAAGAAAACTTCATTTTTACCATTAGTTAATTTGGCTGCTAAAAGTCTGTCATTTTCGCGAACATTAATAGCATTAATACCATTCTTACGAGGACGAGAATATTCTTTAAGCAGAGTTTTTTTAACAATACCGTTTTGAGTAGCAAGAATAATGTAATTGTTATTAAGAAACTGTTCATCAGTCAAATTAGGAACGTTTAGATAAGCCATTACTTCATCGTCACTTTCAATTTGAAGAAGATTTTGAATGTGTCTGCCTTTTGAGGTTCTGCTACCTTCGGGTATTTCGTATACTTTCATCCAGAAACATTTTCCATGATCTGTAAAAATAAGCATAGTATTGTGCATTGAAGCAATAAATACATATCTTACAAAATCTTCTTCCCTTGTTACAACACCTTTTGCTCCAGTTCCTCCTCTTTTTTGAGTTCTGTATTCAGTAAGAGGGGTACGTTTCATGTAACCAAGATTTGAAATAGTAATAACTACATCTTCGTCAGCATAAAAATCTTCGGGATTAAATTCTGCGGTGCTATATTGAATTTCTGTTCGTCTATTATCTCCAAATTTATCTTTAACTTCCTGTAATTCATCTTTAACTATTTGATAACGTAAAGCTTCGTCAGCTAAAATTTGTTTCAAATATTCAATAAGTTTCATGAGTTCTTCGTACTCATTTTTAATTTTGTCTCTTTCCATTCCAGTCAATCGTTGCAATCTTAATTGAAGAATTGCACCTGCTTGAATTTCAGATAATTGGAAGTTTTCGATTAATCCGGCTTTTGCAATTTCAGGATTAGCAGAATTACGAATAAGTTTAATAACTTCGTCGAGATGATCTAAGGCAATTAAATAACCTTCTAAAATATGAGCTTGTTCTTCTGCTTTTCTTAGTTCGTATATTGTTCTACGAACAATTACATCTATACGGTGTTCAACAAAATTTTCAATAATTTCTTTTAAATTTAGCAATTGAGGTCTTCCCTTAACTAGTGCAATATTATTTACACTAAAAGAAGATTGTAATTGTGTATATTTGAAAATTTTGTTAATGATAACGTTTGGAATAGCATCTCTTTTGCATGTGATTACTATTCTCATACCGTTTCTATCCGATTCGTCATTAGCATGAACAATTCCATCAATTTTGCCATCGTTAGCAAGTTCGCCGATTTTTTTAATTTCGGCAGCTTTATTAACCTGATAAGGAATTTCAGAAAAAACAATTCTTGGTTTTCCCGAACTAGTTTCTTCTATGTGGTATTTACCACGAACCACAATCCTACCCCTTCCGGTTAAATATGCGTCTTTAACACCTTGATAACCATAAATAATTCCACCAGTTGGAAAATCAGGAGCTTTAATAATTTCAATTAGGCTTTCTATTTCGATATCTTTGTTATCAACGTATGCCATGATTGAGTCAATGGTATCGGTAAGATTGTGTGGAGGCATATTAGTTGCCATACCAACAGCGATACCGGAGGCACCATTAATTAATAAGTTCGGAACTCTTGTGGGTAAAACAGTTGGTTCCGTCATTGATTCGTCAAAGTTTGGTTGCATATCAACTGTTTCTTTGTCGAGATCGTTAAGCATAAAGTCAGAAATACGTTGTAATCTAGCTTCAGTATAACGCATTGCAGCAGGGCTATCGTCATCAATAGAGCCAAAGTTTCCCTGACCGTCAATAGTTGGGTATCTAAGCGACCAAATTTGGGCCATACGAACCATAGCGGCGTAAACAGAACTATCACCGTGAGGGTGAAACTTACCTAGCACTTCTCCAACAATACGGGCTGATTTTTTGTGGGATTTGCTGTGATGAAGACCAAGTTCGTTCATTCCGTATAAAACTCTTCTTTGTACGGGTTTCAAACCGTCACGAACATCAGGTAAGGCTCTGGAAACAATTACTGACATAGAATAGTCAATATAAGCCGACTTCATTTCGTTTTCGATGTTAATCTTAATAATTCTTTCTTGTTGTTCAGACATTTTCAATCAATTTTCTTTTTATTCAACCAGCAAAATTAAAAATAATCATTAACTTATAAAATTTTGGGGCATTTTTTAAATTATAATTTATCAACAATTTCAATGATTTTTTAAATAATGTAAAAAAAGAGCAAATATTGTTGGTTTTAGGGCAATTAAAGAAACTTTAAGGATATTGATAAATTTCTTTGAATAAAGTTTATTTTGCTAAAATTTCCGCCTTTATAAGATTTTTTTACCTTTAAAAAAAAATATTACTTAATTTTAAACACTTAAAGTACTGATAATGAAAAAATTACTTTTATTAACGATTGGTTTGATTTTTAGTTTTGGTGTTTTTGCCCAAGGCGATTATCAAAAATTGAATTTAGAAGATGTGGTTAATTACGCATTTTGGCCCAATTCAGTTTGGGGAGTAAATTCTATGAACGACGGAGAACATTATACTACTTATGATGTTAATAGAGCAACTCGAAGTGCTTCAATCAAAAAGTTTTCGTATAAAACCGGAGAAGAAGTTGAAACTCTTGTAAATTTGACAAAATTAGGAATTGGTTGGGTTTCATGGAATTATACATTTAGTGATGATGAAACAAAAATTTTGATTTATACTGATGACGAAGATATTTACAGACATTCTTTTGTTGCCAATTTCTACGTTTACGATTTAACTTCAAAAAAATTAACAGCTATTTCTGAAAATGGGAAACAACAAATAGCTTCTTTTTCACCTGATGGTCAAAAAGTTGCTTTTATGAGAGATAATAATTTGTATATTAAGGATTTAGTATCATTGGAAGAGAAACAAATTACATTTGACGGTGAAAAAAACAAAATAATTAATGGTGCTCCTGATTGGGTTTACGAAGAAGAATTTGGTTATAACCAAGCTTATCAATGGTCTCCAAACGGGAAATATATAGGTTTTGTGCGATTTGATGAAACTAATGTCAGGGAATTCTCAATTTTGAAATACGCAGGAGAAAAACCTCACAATTCAGAATATGAACTTTATCCGGGAGTTTATACCTACAAATACCCAAAAGCAGGCGAAGATAATTCAAGAGTAACAGTTCATGTTTACAATTTAGAAAAAGAAAGTACAGTAAAAGTTGATGTTTGTAAAAAACCTGATTTTTATGTACCAAGAATTTTTTGGAATGCTGATGGAAGTAGATTAATTGTTGAAAGGCTAAACAGAGAACAAAACGAACTTAGTATTATTGTCGCAAATCCTGAAGATGGACAAGTAAAACCTTTATTTTCAGAAAATAACAAGTATTATATAGGTGATGAAATTTACGATAATATAATTTTTCTTGAAGATGGAGAGCATATAATAGTAATGAGCGAAAGAGACGGTTACAGACACCTTTATTTATATAATGTAAATGGAGAATTGGTAAATCAAATAACAAAAGGGGAATGGGATGTGATTGAATATCTTGGTTATGATGCCGACAAAAAAATTGTTTACTATCAATCAGCTGAATCTTCGCCATTAAATAGAGATATTTATTCAATAAAAATTGACGGGAAAAAGAAAACTAAAATAAATACTGTTGACGGAACAAATGATGTTGAATTTAGTAACGGATTCAAATATTATATTCTTACTTTTTCAGATATAAACACACCAAGTTACATTACGCTACATAACTCGAAAGGAAACGTAATCAGAGTATTAGAAGATAATGCAACTTTAAAACAAGATGTAGAAGCTTTTGGAGGTGTTAACAAAACTTTGTTTAAGTTTACAACAAGTGAAGGGATTGAACTAAATGCTTATAAAATAGTGCCGCCTGATTTTGATGAAACTAAAATATATCCGGCAATTGTAACACAGTACAGTGGTCCAAATTCACAGCGAGTATTGAACACATGGAGCTATAGTTGGGAAAATTATTTAGCGCAGCAAGGTTTTGTAATAATTGGTGTTGATCCAAGAGGAACCGGCGGACGTGGAGAAGAATTCAGAAAAGTTACATTTAAACAATTAGGTAAATACGAAACTATTGATCTTATTGAAACAGCAAAGTACATTGGCTCTTTGCCTTATATTAATAAAGATAAACTTGGATTATGGGGCTGGAGCTACGGTGGATTTATGGTTTTGAATGTTATGACAAAAGGAAAAGGTATCTATAATACAGGTGTTTCTGTTGCTCCGGTTACAAATTGGAGATATTATGATAATATTTATACCGAAAGATACATGGGTAAACCACAAGATAATGCAAGTGGATATGATGATAATTCTCCGTTGAATTATGCTGCTGATTTGGAAGGAAATTTATTACTTGCTTTTGGAACAGCAGATGATAATGTTCACCCACAAAATTCTTTTGAAATGATTGCAAAATTAGTAGAGGCAGAAAAACAATTTACCACCCTCCCCTATCCTAACCGCAATCACGGCATTTATGGGGGAAATACAAGTATTCATTTGTACACAATGAAGACAAATTTTTTGATAAAACATTTGATTGAAGAATAAATAATTTATAGATTTTTAATTAAAAAAAACGCTAAATTTATTGAAAATTTAGCGTTTTTTTTGATGAATTTATTGAGTCTCTTTGATACAAATTATTTAGAAATTGAAGAAAAATAGTTCTACTTTGCAACTAAATTCAAATATTCACTTCTTAAAATAAAAACATAAAATGAAAAAAACACTATTGTTTGCGATAATTGCTTTATTTTCAACAAGCTTATTCGCACAAGTACAAAATGTAAATCCTGATCCTAATGGAGAGCCTTGGTTTATAGGAGGTTGGCGAAATCCAACTGAACAAGAATTACAATCGATTCCACAGTTGAAAATTAGTAATTTTTATAAGACAAAAGATTTACCTGCATCATTGAATAATTCTACTTTGCAGTATTTTAGACCAATTTTCAGTCAAACAGATGGTTGTTGTGCACAAGCAAGCGGAATAGCATATAATTTCACCTACGAAATTAACAGAGCAAGAAATATTAGTGCCAGTAGTGAGGCAAATCAATATCCAACACATTATACGTATAATTTTTTAAATGAAGGAAGCGGAGGAAATGGTTCCTGGTATGGTGATGGTTGGAATATCATCAGAGCAAACGGCTGTCCAAATGTTACAACATACGGAGGAATAGCACAAGCTGCTACATATTGGATGAGTGGATATTCAAATTACGAAGCAGGAATGGGAAATCGTGTTGTGGAAATTTTTAATATTGACGTAAGTACACCGGAAGGACTTGAAACAATGAAATATTGGATGTTTAATCATGCTGATGGTTCAGCAGACGGAGGAATTGTAAATTTTTCTGCCGGTATTAGTATTGATGATTATAATTTAACTTATAATAATATTGTAACCAAATGGGGTTATTCTGTAAATCATGCTATGACTTTTGTAGGCTGGGATGACAATATTGAATACGATTACAATAATGATGGTTCAATTACAAATGATGTAGACATCAATGATGATGGAGTTGTTGACATGAAAGATTGGGAAAGAGGAGCAATGATTATGGTAAATAGCTGGGGAACTGGTTGGGGAAATAGTGGAAAAGCTTATGTGATGTACAAATTGTTGGCTACTCCTGTTTCAGAAGGAGGAATTGGAGCCAGTAATATGGTTTCTTCTATTTTTGCAAGACCAGAATATAGTCCTGTTGCAATAATGAAAGTGTCTATGAATCATGATAATAGAAATCTTGTGAAAATCAGAGCCGGAGTATCAACAAATTTATCAAGTACAGAACCTGAATTTATACTTGATTTTCCTTTGTTTAATTATCAAGGAGGAGATTATTATATGAGAGGAACAAGTAGTTCGGCAATTGAATTTAGTTTAGATATTACACCTTTGTTGAGTTATGTAAATAGTACACAAGAAGCAAAATTTTTCTTGCAAGTAGTTGAAAATGACCCTAATTCTATGGGAAGTGGTACAGTAAATTCGTTTTCGGTAAAAGACGCCGATGGAAATGAATTTTTAAGTTCTCAAACAAATGTTAGTATAATAAATAATGATGTTACAACTTTGTCAACAAATGCAACTTATGAATTTGAAGCACCGGAAATTTCTACATCAATTTTAGAAGACGGAGAAACTTTTCAATGGCGTTCACAGCAAATGACAGCTACAGGAGGAGAAGCACCATATACATGGAACATAAAACTAGATTTAGAAGAATCAGAAATTTCAGAAAATTATCCAAGTGTAACAACAAACACTTTAATACCAGATAGTTACGATGATGGATATGCAACTCAAGATTTAGATTTTTCATTTCCATTTTACACCGAAACTTATGAAACTGTATATATCAGAACAGATGGTTCAATAGTTTTTGAGCCTGGATTTGATTATTTACGAACCGAAGATGCTATTAAACAAAATAAGGTAATTAGCGTATTTGCAGCAGATTTGATGATTTATCCTGAAAACGGAGACGGTATTTATTATGAAGGAAATTCAGAATATGCAACTTTTAGATGGAAAACATCACTTTTTGATGAACCTGATGTAAATATAGATGTAGCAGTAACATTATATCCAAATGGAGATATTAAATGTTTTTATGGCTCAGATATAACCGAAGCATTATCTTGGGGAGCGGGAGTTTCAAATGGAGATAATTTTAATTACAAAATTCTTTCAAATTCCGGCAATTTTGCTCCATCAGATATGCAATATTTATTAGAAAGTTCAGATTTTCCGGTAGGAATGTCAATTGATAAAACCGGATTGTTTTTTGGAAGTCCTGTCGAAGCCGGAACGTGGGAAATAAATTTTGTTGCTACTGATTACAATAATATTTTTACTACTAAAATGTTGACTTTTAATGTAATAGATCAGTTTGAAGATACAGCGGGGATTGAAGATAAATTTTTTATTCATCCAAATCCAGCTGATAAATTTTTAAATGTTAATTATTTGGATAGCAATTTCGAATTATTAAATTTGCAAATAATAGATTTAAGCGGAAAAATAGTAAAAACATTTGTAAATTCAGACAACTCAGAAACTCTTGATGTATCGGATTTAGAACAAGGTACTTATATTTTATTTGTTCAGATTGGGGAAAATAGGTTTTCTGAAAAATTTGTGATTAAAAGATAATTTTTTTTTGGGGTTTTTATTTGATAGCGTAAGTGGGCTTTTTGCTTTCTTACGCTATTTTTTTATTTAATTTCATCAATCTCAAATTCAAATTTGATTTCAATTGGGTTTTCTAACTTTTGGTCAGATCGTTCATAAATAACTTTATAAACAGAAACAATTTGTTTTGCCATTTCTTTAAAAGCATCTTCTAAGTTTTTACTTTTACTTACAATAATAGCATTGGCTTTTGAACTAGCAATTGCATTCAAATCATCTTCTCTAAAATCTTCACCTTCAAGTCCAATTGTAATTCTCAGATATTCATTTGAACTAATTTCTGTTAGTTTTAAATCAGGGTTATCTGTATCATTATCACCACCATCTGTGAAAATTGCAATTACTTTTGAACCGTCGAATTCTAGACTATCAAGAAGGCTAATACCTGCTATAGTAGCTTGAAAAAGAGCTGTGCGTGATTTATAAGTGTCAAAATTGTCGATAATCAATTTTAAAATTTCAGAGTTTCTTTTATCGTAAAAATCAGTAGTTACAATATCATCTCTGCTTGAAAAAAAGACCACAGCAACTTTGGATTCATCTGTTGAATTTACAATTTCATCGGTGAAATTTTTTGCATATTCTTTTAAATCGTTAACCAGTTCGCCCAGAGAGGTACTCATGTCTAAAACAAGGACAACTGCGATATCTGTCTTGTTGCTTGAAGTTAAATTATCAAACTCATTTTGTATTTGAAATTTTTTATTGTACTCTTCGTAGATGTTGATTTTAGATATTTCATAATTGCGCTTTTTGGTCATTACTCTAATACCGCTGGCAATAATTTGGATTGTGCCGTTTCCCAAATCAATAGTTTCAATAGTATCGTAACTAATATATGCAGAAGAAGGATTCTTTTCATATTCTACTGATGGTCCAAGATCTCCGTTTTTGTAGTCAACTGTAAAATATTCTTTGTTTCCTGCCCCACAAGAGTATAAAACTATTGCAATAAGACTATAAAAAACAATTGTTTTAATGAATTCTAGTTTTGTTTTTTTATTCATGATTTCTAATTTTTGTAATTTGCAAATTTAAAAGTAAATAGTAGTCAGGCAAAATTATTTTCCAATTTTAAGAATAGCATCAATCATTTCATCGGCAGTTTGGAATCTATGTTTTTGAGCTTCAATGAACATCTCGCGAAGCTGAATTTTAGAATATTTATTCGGCGGTTTTTTTAGCTCTATTTTGTAGGTTGATTTTTGAATGATATTAAAAACTTCCTGAGTAATTTTCCTTGTTTTAGGTAGATTTTGTGTTAGTTGTAAATTGGCAACAACTTCCGGTATTTGGTGATTAAATGGTAATTTATTGTTTAAAGTTATCCATAAACTCATTCCAACAGCATATATATCAGAGGTTTCATTAGTCAAGTCAACAAATCTTAAAACTTGTTCGGGAGGAGAAAAAATTAATGCAAAAGGAGCCATGTTATCAATAAGTTCCAATTTTTCTGATTTTGCCATTCCAAAGTCAATTAATTGAACTTTTGGCTTGATAAAGTATTCTTTGTCAAAGCTATTTGAGTTTAAAAGAATGTTCGCAGGTCTAATATCACGGTGAATAATTTTTTGTGAGTGCAATTCTTTTAATCCTTCTAAAACTTCAACGAAAACTTTCAAATAAAATTCCAAATTTGCTTTTCTGCGATATTTTTGTTTATTCGTAAAGTCTTGTAAATCAACTCCTTCAATGTGTTCTCTAATTACAAATGAGTAATCTTCATTTTGAAAAGAATCAATTAATTTGCAAATATTTTTATGTTCAATATTTACAGAGCTTTCACGTAGGTAGCTTAAAACAGAACTTTGACTATTATTGTTAAATGATTTAATAATCAGATTTTTGCTATCTCCCACTCTATTTCCAACATATACTTTTTCGTTTGGATTTCGAGTTTTAAGTTTATTGATTATGTTGTATTTTGTTGAGTTAGACATAATTCAAAAATAATTGAAAAATAAAGAATAAAAAAGAAAAGATTTTGTTTTGATATTGACTAATCGGTATTACTTTTGCAAATGAAAATAAAAAGTTGATTATTATGTGGAAGAATTTAATGAAAGTTTTAGTTTTAGTACCTTTTGTGTTGGCTTTTACAGTTTTTTCAATTCGTGAAAAATCTGAAAAACCTGAGCCAACCGATCCTCCTTTTGTCAATTACAGTTCACAATGGGTTGATTCAGTTTTCAGTTCAATGACTTTGGAGGAAAAAATAGGTCAGCTTTTTATGATACCTGTTTATCCCGATCAGGAAAATCAAAATTTTGCCGATAATTTAATCAAAAATTATAAAGTTGGAGGTTTAATATATTTTAAAGGCCATCCTACAAAAGTTGCTCAGTTAACAAATCATTTTCAATCAATTTCAGAAACACCGCTGATGATGGCAATAGATGGAGAATGGGGAGTTGGCATGCGTTTGGACAGTGTTGTCGTTTATCCTCATCAATTAATGTTGGGTGCAATAGAAGACAACAGCTTAATTTATGCAATGGGAGAACAAATTGCAACTCAGTGTAATACATTAGGAATAAATATAAATTTTGCACCGGTTGTTGATATTAACAACAATGCAATGAATCCTGTGATTGGTGTTCGTTCATTTGGTGAAAATAAAATAAAGGTTTCACAAAAAGGTTATGCTTATTCACTTGGAATGCAGGATAACAATGTGTTGGCAGTTGCAAAACATTTCCCGGGGCATGGAGATACAGATGTTGATAGTCATAAAGATTTACCTATTATTAATGTGTCACGCCAGAGATTAGATACATTGGAGATGTTTCCTTTTAAACACCTTATTAATAATGGAGTTGGTGGAATTATGATGGCACATTTATATATTCCTTCATTAGATAATTCTCCGAATTTACCTTCTTCTTTATCCGAAAAAATAACAAATGGAATTTTGATTGAAGAACTTGGTTTTAAGGGACTTGTTTTTACAGATGCTTTGGGAATGCAGGGAGTAGCAAAGTTTTTTGGACCAGGTGAAGCTGAAATAAAAGCTTTACAAGCCGGAGTAGATGTATTACTGATGTCTGATGATGTTGCAGTTTCGTACAAAGCAGTATTAAATGCAGTGAAAAACGGTAAAATTTCCGAAGAAATAATAGATTTTAAAGTTAAAAAAATATTGCTTGCTAAATACTGGATGAAATTGAATAAATTTAAACCACTGAATACCAAAAATATAGGTGATGTTTTGAATTCTCCAGAAGCACAATTAGTAAATAGAAAATTGGTTGAATCTGCTTTAACATTAGTTCAAAATGTAGACAATACAATTCCATTTCAAAATTTAGAATCTGTTAAAATTGCCTCTGTATCAATAGATAACGGAGAGCCTACCGTTTTTCAGGATTTTTTACTTCGATACGCTAGAGTAGATAATTATACAATTAATAAATCAGCTCCTGAAAGTGATTTTTTTGCTTTGGAAACTAAATTAGCTGATTACGATTATGTGATTGTTGGTGTGCATAATACAAGTCAGTATGCAGTTAAAACTTATGGAATAACTACAACAGCTTTAGAGTTTGTTTCAAGATTAGCACGTAAACAGAAAGTAGTTTTGGACTTATTTGGTAATCCGTATGCTTTAAAAAGATTTTCTAATCTAGATAAAGTTGTCGCAATTTTAGTTTCTTTTGAAGACACAAAAGTTGCTCAGGAGTTATCAGCTCAGTTGCTTTTTGGAGGCATTCCAGCAAAAGGCAAATTACCTGTAACAGTAAATGATATTTTCAAACAAGGGAATGGACTAACAACTGCTCAAATGAGAATAAAATATTCAATTCCTGCTGAACTGCATATCAATTACGAAAAACTGGCACAAATAGATTCATTAATTTATTCGTCAATTGGACAGAAAGCATTTCCCGGATGTCAGGTGCTGGCAATAAAAGATGGCACTGTTTTTTATCAAAAATCCTATGGTTATCATACATACAAAATGAAGCAACCTGTTAAATGGAACGATATTTATGATCTTGCTTCAATAACAAAAGTAGCTTCAACAACAACAGCACTAATGAAATTGTACGAAGAAGGAAAATTTGATGTTTACGAAAAAATGTCGACATATTTACCTGCTTTGGACACTACAAATAAAAGCCACATTAGAATTTTAGATGTATTAACACATCAGGCTCAACTTACACCTTGGATTCCTTTTTACAAACGAGCATTAAATTCAGATGGAAGTTGGAATACTGACCTTTTATCACATTCATATTCAGATACTTATAATATTCATGTTTCCAAAAATGTTTATATGAATGATGAGTTCCAAAAACAAGTTTACCAGAGAATCTACAATTCTGACTTAAGAAGTTCAAAAAGATACAAATATAGTGATTTAGGATTTTATCTATTCAAGCAAATTGTTGAAAAACAGTCAGAACAATCATTAGATAAGTTTGTTAAAACAAATTTCTACGATAAATTAGGAGCTTATTCTTTGGGATACAATCCAATGGATAATGGATTTGATGAAAATCAGACTCCACCAACAGAATATGATTTTAAATTTAGAAAACAATTAGTTCAAGGTTATGTTCATGATTATGGAGCAGCAATTTTTGGCGGAGTTGGCGGACATGCAGGATTATTTTCAAGCGCAAATGATTTGGGTAAACTAATGCAGATGTTTTTGCAAAATGGTGAATATGCAGGTGTTCGTTATTTGAAATCTTCAACTTTGGCCTTATTTACAAAACAGCCTTTTCATACAAATCGCAGAGCTTTAGGATTTGATGCAACAGATGGGAATGGCGTAGGTCCTGCTTGTAGCCTTACATCTTCTAAAAGCTATGGTCACACAGGATTTACAGGTTGTATGGTATGGGTAGATCCAAAATATGATTTTGTGTATATTTTCCTGTCAAATAGAATTTATCCAGATATCGAAAATAATCTATTGATGGAAAACAATGTGAGAGAGCTTGTGCAATCATTGTTTTATCAATCATTCTTGTATTATACAAACTAAAAAAAGTATTCATTCTAACATTTGATTTCCTTAATTAATTCTAAAACTCTTTAAAAAAAGGTATAATAATGCACTAAAATTCTAAATTTGGTGTTTTGTAAACATTTGTAACCAATTTAAAATAGAATTTTAGTGAAAAAAAGTATTTTATATATAGCATTGGTAATCAGTATTTTTGCTTGTAATAAGTTCAATGCACCTCAAAGTGGTAATCTTACATTTTCAGAAGATACTGTTTTTTTTGACACTATTTTTACTCAAATAGGCTCAACGACCAAACAATTCAAAGTATACAATAAAACAACAACTCCAATTCTTCTAAATCAGGTTTATGTTTCAGGTGGAAGTACTTCAAAGTATCGTTTAAATATTGATGGATTTGCCGGAAATAGTGCCGAAGGTATTACTATTGATGCAAACGATAGTATGTACGTTTTTGTTGAAGTAACAATTGATCCGGTTAAAGATGACTTAGTCGAAACAGATTCATTAGTTTTTATTAGTGGCGAAAATGTTCAGAAAGTTCAACTTTTAGCAGTTGGTAGAGATGTTAATTTGATAAAAGGCAAAGTTTTGCAAACCCAAACATGGACAGCTGACAAGCCATACCTTATATATAACTCAGTTTTAGTTGACACATTACAAACCTTAACATTAGAACCCGGTGTTGAAATATACTCACATAGGTATTCTTATGTTCTAGTAAAAGGAACAATAAAAGCAGAAGGTACAAAAGAGTTGCCAATTCTATTCAGAGGAGATAGAATAGACGAAGATTGGTACACTGATAAACCCGGACAATGGGGCGGAATAGTATTTTTACAGGGTAGTTTTGGAAATTATATGAACTATGTCAAGATAAGCGAAGGATTTTACGGAGTTGCAATAGATTCGTCAATAAATTTAGCAACTCCTACTCTATTTATCAATAACTCAGATATTTCTCATTGTTCATTTGCAGGGATTTATGCATTGAAGACAAGTATTACAGTATTAAATAGTGTTTTATCAGATTGTGGCGTTCATAATGTAGGTTTATTTTTGAGTGGAGAATATAGTTTTTACAATTGTACTATTCAAAATGATTATAGATATACAACAAGAAATACGCCGGCAGTTGGAATGAAAAATTATTGGGTAGATGATGATTATGTTGCCCATTTATCGGGAAATTTATCAGCATTTTTTAGTAATTGTATAATTTACGGGAATTTAGAAAATGAATTTACAGCAAGTGCATACAGTTCCGAGACAATGGCAATTGGTTTTGAGAATTGCTTGATGAAACTAGATTTAGAAAACAATGACACAACAAGTAATGTGTTCAAAAATTGTATTGTAAACGAAGATCCTCTTTATTATTTAGAAGATGAAAAAGGCAATGATGATTTTGACTATCATTTATCGTCAGATTCGCCGGCAAGAAAAAAAGGAAATAAAAATATTGTGTTATCGAATATAGAGTTATTAGGATTTGATGTTGATGGAATAGAAAGATTATCAGATGGTTATGTCGATATTGGAGCTTTTGAGTACGTTGAATAACAAAAATAGTCTTGAAAAATATTAAAAAAAACATTCAAAATTCTTTTTTTTCCAAAAAATGTACTAATATTGCACTCCGTTTTTGAGAAACAATTTTATACATAAAAAATAGTTAAAACAAGTAATATCATGGATTCAACTAAGAAGAAAATAAATAAGGATTCAGTAATGAGAAGAGTTCAGGAAACAGTTAACCCAACCCAAAAACTTCCTGATTTCGGTAGTGGAGACACTATTACTGTTCATTATAAGATTAAAGAAGGTAACAAAGAAAGAGTTCAGGCTTTTAGAGGTGTAGTAATTCAAAAGAAAGGACGTGGACAAACTGCTACTTTTACAGTTCGTAAAACCACAGCCGGTATTGGAATTGAAAGAATTTTTCCAGTTTCATCACCTTTTATTGATAGTATAGACATAAACAAACATGGTAAAGTAAGACGAGCACGTATTTATTATTTCCGTAATTTAAGTGGTAAAAAAGCTAAAATTAAAGAAAGAAGAGTGTTTGCTAAAAAGGACTAAGAAATATTCCCGCCAAGGCGGGTTTTTTTTAATAAGGTGTTTGAATATCTCAAGTATTTTATTTTAATTTGCAACTGCAAAAATTTATAACAAAAGATTATGTCAAAGAAAAAAGATACATCTACAGAAGGAAAAGGATTAGAATCGATAGAATCAACCTTAACTAAAAGTGAACAGTTTATTCAAAAAAATCAAAAGATTTTAACTTATGTGCTTTTAGGTATTGTTGCAGTAGTTGGTTTGTATTGGGCGTTTATGAAATTTTACAAACAACCGCGTGAAAAAGAAGCTATTTCTCAAATGTTTGTTGCTCAACAAAACTTTCAAATTGATTCATTTGCATTAGCTCTTAATGGAAATGCTGCATATCCTGGTTTTATTGGTATTATTGAAGATTACAGCGGAACAGCTGCTGCAAATTTATCTCAATATTATACAGGTGTTTGTTATATGAATATGGGTGACTTTGATAAAGCAATAGAATATCTAAAAGATTTTAAAACTTCGGATTTGTTATTAGGTTCAGAAAAAAATGGAATTATTGGGGATGCATACGTAGAAAAAGGTGACTTTGAAAAAGCAATTACTTTCTACAAAAAAGCAGTTTCTGAAGATTATAAAAATGATTTTACAACTCCTATATATTTGAAAAAATTAGGTTTGGTTTATGAAAATCAAGGTCAAAAAGACAAAGCATTAGAAGTTTACGAGAATATTTATTATAATCATCCTCGTTCAAACGAAGCCAGAACAATTGAAAAATATATTGAAAGAGCTAAACTGAACATGTAATAAATTTTACAAAATATTAAAAAATCCCGCCAATTGTGCGGGTTTTTTTATGCCAAAACTCTGTCGATATTATCCGGCAATCTGGCTAAAATTTCATAGTTTAAAGAATTGTTCATTTCGGCAAAAGACGCAAAAGATATTTCATTTTCGCCCTGTCTTCCGATCAATACAACTTCGTCGCCAATTTTAATATTTGGTATTTCTGTAATATCACAAATTGTCATATTCATATTCACAGTTCCGATAATTTGAGCTCTCGATTCTTTAACCAGCACATGTCCGTTATTGCTCAAAGACCGACTATAGCCATTTGCATAACCGACAGGAATAATCATGATTATAATATTTTTTTGTGCTTGATAACCTAGCCCATAACCTACAAATTCTCCTTCTTTTACTTTTTTTATGGACATTACAGTTGTTTTCCACCTCATTATACGTCGCAGTTTGTCTTCTCGTGTTTTGTACTTATGAATAAAATTTATAAATGTTTCTTTTGTAGGCCAATAACCATATACAAGTATTCCTGTTCTTATCAAATCAAATTGAGAATTAGGATAATTTATTGCTGCCGCAGAACAAGCAATATGTGTTATTTCAGGCTTTATTTCATTGTTATTCAGTAATTTAACCCGCTTTTTGAATGTCGCAAGTTGTTTTGTAACACGAGAATTATTTGCTATGCTTTCAGCTCCTGCAAGGTGAGACGTAACACCTTTAATAATTAAATATTCTCTGTTTTTAAGTATTATTTTAATTACCTTCTTTAAATCATTTAAACTTAATCCGGTACGATTCATTCCGGTTTCGATATCAAGATGAACAATCGCTTTTTTATTTGTTTTTTTAGCAATCGAAATTGCATATTCTAATACAGAAATTTCATATATGTAAAATTCAATATTATTGGCAATAACCCATTCGTAATCTTCGGGATAAACAAAACCCATTATCAATATAGTTGAGCCAGACTTTTTATATTCTAACGCAATTTTTGCTTCGGGAGAAGAATACAACGAAAAATGATTAACTCCTACTCTTTCAAGTGAGGGAACCATTATGTCCGTACCGTGGCCATAAGCGTTGCCTTTTATTACAGCAGAAATTATGACTCCTTCTTTAAATTGAGATTTTAAAAATTCAATATTATTTTCAATTGCATTAAAATTTATTTCAATCTGAGATGTACTAGCCATAATTTAAAATTAGATTTGGATTTGGGCAAATTATTTTGAATTTTTCTTTTTCTTTTAGAGAACAAACACCAAAGAAGTCCCCTTTTTTGCCCATTAAATCGGTAATTATCTGAAAATGAAGATGTGAAGGCCATTTGCCGTTTTCTGTCTTGTTCCCAATTTCCGCAAACTTTTCACCTTTAGGAATAATTTTTCCTTCATAAAGATTGTTTAATGAAGAGAGAGATAAATGTCCGTATAATGTATAAAAAGTAGTGTTTTCAAGTTGATGTTCAAGAATAATAGTCGGTCCGTAATCTCCAAAATTATCGTTTATTTGAAAACTATGTATTTTACTGTCGGTAAAAGCAAAAATTGGTGAATTTGCCGGACACCAAATATCAACACCAAGATGAATACTTCTGGCATTTTCACCTGTTCCAAAATGAGAACTTCTTTTGTAAATCAACCTGTTTTCCATGTATCCGCCAATACCAATATCAGCGTCAGATTCGGAAAGTTTTTTGTTTACATAATTATCCAACTCATTTGTATTCGACAAGTCAATAGAATAAAGTTCCTGATTATCAACCGAAAAGTCAAATTCAAATATAGAAGTTGTTTTCAAGTCAAATTCAAAAATTTGACCTAAATCTTGTTTTTTTTGTTGTAAAATATCTTTTAAAATCATACAAAGATTTTATCTATAAATTTAGAATTTAGTAGTCTGGCAACCCCCATATAACTAGGTTTAAAACATATTTTGTCACCAACTTTATATTTTGGTTTTCCATCAGCAGTTCTGTTATTTCCAATGTCAACTACAGTCATGTCTGATGTTATTCCTACAAATTTAATATTTTCATCTTTAACCTCAATTTCTTCTCTGTCAACATCAAGCAAACCAAAATCAAGAATTGCCTTATAAGTAGTTCCTGAAATATCTTCTTTGTCAAAATTAGCAGTATGACCAATACTTGCATCGCTTATTATACCTTCTGGCACGATTTTTTTCTCTTCTAACTCAATAATATTAGCGTAAAAATAAAATGTATCGGTAGATAAGTCCATAAATTGTTTATTATCAAGAGGACTTGTTCCAAAAAAAGCAGACTCTCCTATTCTAAAATGATTCATATCAGCCGGAATAGAATCATTTAGAAGTAAAGGCAAAGTAATCGAACTTCCACCCGAAACAAAGTTCATTTTTTGGTCAAATTTTGATTCTATAAGTTCTTTGTAAAGAGATATTTGAAGAAGTTTATCATAAGTTGGTTCAACACCATACATACACCCTAAGTTTGAACCTAAGCCTACTACTTTAATATTAGGAAAATTAAACACTTTTTTGTAAAATGATATAATATCATCGCGTTTAACTCCTTCACGCAATTCGCCAAGTTCAATCATTATAATAATTTCATGAATTTTATTTTGTTTTTTTGCTGCTTCGTTCAGCGACTTTATTGTTTCGTATGATGAGTTTAAAGAAATATCAGCGTATTTAACAATGTCATCAGCATAAATTTTTGCTGGCGGCTTAATGTAAATAGTACGCATTTTGGGGTTTGTTTTTTTTAAATTCTTAAGACTTGTAAGTCTTGAATCGCCAACAGAGTGAATTCCTTGAATAACATCATCGGTTAAAATGCGTTTTAAAAATTCAGGATCGCCTGAAAACACTTTTGTAATCAAGCTCCATTTTTTGTTATACTTGTCAAATACATTACTAAGTTTTTTAATGTTGCCAATAATTTCGTCGATATGTATTTTTAATTCAGCCATTTTATTGTTTTTTATTTATTTTGATATCGCATTTCTGCATATTTTGATGTGAAACCAATTCTTTCGTATAATCTTTTTGCAGGATTGTCATACTCAACATGAAGTTTTACGTTTCCATCACAATGTTTAAACGATTCTTCTACTATTTGACGACCAAATCCTTTTCCTCTGTATGATGCATCAACTGCAACATATACTAAAATCCAATCAGGAATATAATCTCCCATTCCGGTTTTATTCATTATTAATGTTCCAACAAGTTTGTTTTCATAAAAAGCAGCAAGTGCAAATCCTCCTTCCGATTTTTCATCAGAAAAAGCATAATCCAAGCATTTTTGAATGTCTTTTTTAGGGTCTCCAAACTTGTCTAAATGTGTGAAAAGAAAATCTACAAATTCATTTCTTGTAATATTTTCAAAATCTGTTTCTTTGTTAATTTTTTTAATTTCTAGCATAATTATTTATTTGTTTTAAATAGTAAATATTGAAAATTAAATCAGTACTTCGACTTCTGATTTGTGCAATTAAAATTGTTTGTTGTTTTTGTATAATAATTAGAATAATTGTAATGTAAAATATTGGATATATTAACATAAATATTTAAAGAAGCGACTAATAATAATTAACTGAAAAAAGCCACAATTATTCCATTTCATGCAATTTTACAAAATTTATCGCAACTAATAAAATTTTTGGTAAAATTACTGAGAAATAATCAAATTATTTTTTGTAGTATTATTCAAAAATTTATTTGTATAATGTTGTTAATTAGGCTTTTAGTTTTGTGCGATTTTGGCGTAAAATTTTTTTTTGATTTTTTTTTGATTCTCGTCAATTTTTTTTGAAACAAAGTATTTTTTATTTGAAAAAAGAATATATTTGCACAAATTACTAATGGGAATTTTTTATAACAAACCATTTTGAATCAAGGATATTATATGAATACTCCAACGTAGAATTTACTCACCTATATTTTTTGAGTTTTAATTTAACTCATTTAATTTCAAGATATTACGTATTATTATGCTTTTTTTATGTTTTATATTGAACATGAGCTATTGTTTTTATTATTAATCAAAATATAAGCTATATTATGAAAAAAGTTAAATTTATTGTTCAGGAATCGATTCTTGAAAATGAACTTGTTGAACCTCCTAGCACGGAAAATGAGTTTGCAATATTAACACGAAGGAATGTGCAAAATGCTAATTTTCCAGAGCTTGGAGAAAAATCCTTAAAATTTATTAGCCAATATTTCCCGGAAGTTACCGCTAAAGAATGGAATGATTGGCATTGGCAAATTAGAAATAGTTATACTTCTTTACAAAGTTTGACAAGTATTTTGAAACTTTCTTCAGAAGAAATGAAAGTATTTAAAAGTAAAACAAACCTTCCTGTTAGAATAACACCTTATTATGCTTCTCTATTAAGTTCTTTTGACTCTAAACAACCTCTTAGAAGATCTGTTGTTCCTGTTTTTAATGAACTTATAATTTCCAAAGGCGAAGAAAATGATCCATTAGGCGAACACGGAGATACTACTGTTAGTTGCATTGTTCACCGCTACCCGGATAGAGTTCTTTTTTTGGTAACCGATTTTTGTAGTACTTATTGTAGATATTGTACTCGTTCTCATACTGTTGCCAAAACACAAAGTCATCACGCTATGAAAAGTGAATGGGATTTGGCATTAGAGTATATTTCTAATCACCCTGAAATCAGAGATGTTTTAATTTCAGGCGGTGACCCTTTAACATTATCAGACAGTCAATTAGAATATTTATTGTCAAAAATAAGACAAATTGAACATGTTGAAATAATTAGACTTGGTTCAAAAGTTCCTGCTGTTTTGCCTCAAAGAATTACAACTAAACTTGTAAATATGTTGAAAAAATATCATCCTTTATTTCTAAGTCTTCATTTTACTCACCCTGATGAATTGACAGAAGAAACAAAGTTTGCATGCAGACGACTTGCTGATGCCGGTATTCCAATGGGAAGTCAGACAGTTTTATTGAAAGACATAAATGATGATGCTCAAGTATACAAAAAATTAGCTCACGAGCTTCTTAAAGTTCGTGTAAGACCTTATTATTTATATCAATGCGATCCAATTCCGGGTTCTGCACATTTTAGAACTCCGGTTGAAAAGGGATTGGAAATAATACAAAATATGCGAGGACATACTTCAGGATATGCTGTTCCTCACTATGTAATTGACGCTCCCGGCGGAGGCGGAAAAATTCCATTATTGCCCAATTATTATCAGGGAAAAGATGAAGATGGAAATGTAGTGCTCAAAAATTATGAAGGTGGTTTATATAATTATCCAGATTATTAACATCATAACAGTTGTAATCAGTAACAAGAAATGAGTATGAAAATAGGAATAACATACGATTTAAAATCGGATTATTTGAAAATGGGCTTCACATCAGAAGAAGCCGCTGAATTCGACAAAGAAGATACCATTGATGGTATTGAAAATACTCTAACTATTCTTGGGTTCGAAACAGAACGAATAGGTCATGTTAAAAATCTTGCAAATGAATTGATTTCCGGTAAAAAATGGGATTTGGTTTTTAATATTTGCGAAGGAATGTATGGAATTGGGCGAGAAGCTCAAGTACCTGCGTTGCTTGATGCCTGGAATATTCCTTATGTGTTTTCAAACCCACTTGTTTTGTCGCTTACTTTGCATAAAGCAATGACTAAAAGAGTATTACGTGATGCTGGAATACCAACTGCTGATTTTTATGTTGTTTATAATGAAGAAGACATTGAAAATATAAAATTGCCTTATCCTTTGTTTGCCAAGCCTTTGGCAGAAGGAACCGGTAAAGGAATAAATGCAAATTCATTTATTAGCACAAAAGAACAACTTATTAAAGTTTGTCAGGAGCAACTTGTTAAATATAAACAACCTGTTTTAGTTGAAACTTATTTGAGCGGCAGAGAATTTACAGTTGGAATAACAGGAACAGGTAAAGAAGCTGAAATAGTGGGAGTTATGGAAGTAACTTACACCGAAAAAGCGGAAGCAAATATTTATACTTTTGCAAATAAAGATGATTATGAGGTGAGAATAAAATATTCAGTACCAGAATTTGAAATGATAGAAAAATGCAAACAAGTTGCTCTCGATTCTTGGAATATTCTCGAATGTGAAGATGGAGGACGAGTTGATATCAGGTGTGATGAATTTGGAGTTCCTAATTTTATTGAAGTTAATCCTTTGGCAGGATTAAATCCTACTCATTCAGATTTGCCAATTTTAGGTCGTTTAAACGATGTTTCTTATGAAGAAATTATCAGAAGAATAATGGATTCGGCAGTGAAAAAGGTTAAGAAGTAATAATGCTTTTAAGTTTATTTTTTATTCAATAACTTTATAACTTTTAACATTCAACTAATAATATGAAAGCTGTAATTTTAATAAATAAAATATCAGAAAATGCTTTGCCTGACGAATTAGATGTTTTAGATCAGGTTGAAGTTGTTGAGATGGCTCTCTCCGAATTGGGGCATAAAACAGAGCGAGTTTTTATGGATATGAACCTTGAAAATGCTGAAAAACAGATAATTAGCGCAAATCCAGATTTTGTATTTAATCTTTTTGAAGGAATTACAGGAAAAACTGATTTAATATATTTAGGTGCAGGATTGTTGAATAATCTGAAAATACCTTATACCGGCTGTTTAGTTGATAGTATTTTTATCACTGCTGATAAAGTACTTACAAAAAAACTTTTAAAACAAAATAACATTCCTACCGCAAAATGGTTTTCTTCAAAAGAAGTTGATTTACTGGAAAATGGAAAAATATACATTTTAAAACCCTTGAGCGAAGATGCTTCTTTGGGAATTACAGAAAAAAGTGTATTTACTGCGCCAAATAATTTATTGATAGAAGAATACCGAAAAAAATACGGAAATACATTTTTTATTGAAGAATATATCGAAGGCAGGGAATTTAATATTTCGGTAATGGGAACAGCAAATGAACCTGTTGTTTTATCACCAGCAGAGATGATTTTTACAAATTTTCCTGATGAAAAACCTCAAATAGTAAGTTATACTGCAAAATGGGACGAAGAATCATTTGAATACAAAAACACAATACGAACTTTCGATATTTCGGATTCAGACTCAGGACTTATTTCTGATATTAAAAAAGTGGTGCTAAAATGTTGGAAAGTGCTTAATTTACGAGGATATGCAAGAATTGATCTGCGAGTTGATTCCAACAATATTCCTTATGTTTTGGAAGCTAACGCTAATCCTTGTATCTCAGCTGATTCCGGCTTTTATGCGGCAGCTTTGAAAAGTGGTTTTACATTTAAACAAGTAGTAAAAAACATTATTGATGACGCTTTAAATTTTTAATATGAACATAAATTATACATTAAGAACAGAAGTTAAAGAATCTGATATTCAGTTTGTTGAAGAAATAGTTCGATCAACAGGTTTTTTTAGAGATGATGAAATAGAAGTTGCCGTAGAGTTGGTTCAGGAAGCTTTTGAAAAGGGCAAAGAAAGCGGTTATGAATTTGTTTTTGTTGATGTTGACGACAAAACTGTTGCTTATTCTTGTTTTGGTTTAATCCCTTGTACATTAGTTAGTTATGATTTGTACTGGATTGCCACCCATAACGATTTTAGAGGCAAAGGACTTGGTAAAGTAGTTTTGCAAAAAACAGAAGAAATTGTCAAATTCTTAAAAGGTAAAGGTATTTATGTAGAAACATCTTCTAAACCGTTGTATTTGCCTACGCAGAAATTTTACGAAAAAAATGATTACACCTTGAAAGTTTCATTTGAAGATTTTTACGCAGAAGGCGATGATAAATATGTGTATGTAAAAAAGATTTAAATAAACATCAATTTTAGTTTAAAAAATAATTCTCTTAAACTGCCGAAAACATCATTGTCAACATTTGAATTATTTGATGAAATCTCAATAATTATTTGTTCTTTTTTGTAGTTATTGGCTAGAAGATATGTGAATGTATTAAAACGACTTCCGTTTTTTTCATCTTTTATTTCTTTGTTGATATTTTTATTGAGCTTATTTTGTTCTAAATATATTTTAATATCATCAATTTCATTGTCAGAAATAGTAGTTTTTTTATTGTCTTCAAGAGCATTTTCAGATTTAAAACCCCAATAGGAAATTTCGTATGACATATTGTTTCCTTCAATTGTGATCGTTTCCATACTTCCGTTGCTGTCTTTGGAGCGTTCTTGTGATTTATATTTTATTTGCAAATCGAAAGTTTCCATTTTATTTAGTTTTAAATATTTTTACAAAAGTAGAATTGAATTTTACACCACCTCCAATATTCTGTGGAGTGCTTTCAGTCAGACTGTTAAGAGGAACACTACCCTCGCCTTCTGCTAATCTTGGCGCCCACAGAGTTTTTTCTTTTACATCATCAGAAATTATTGCTTTAATTTTTACTTCTCCTAGGTTATTTGAAAGAATAATCATTTCTTCGTTGTTGATTTTCAGTTGTTTAGCATCTTTGGGATTTATTAAAATATAAGAAGGAATTTCGCCATAAATATCTTTAAATTGTGAGTTAGTGTATTTCAAATTTGCACCTGTTAAAAGAATAAATTCATCATCAATTGGTTTGTTATAAATATATTCGGGTAAAGGGTAAATACCGCTTTTTTCGGCAATTGAAGAATAAAATTCAATTTTTCCTGAGGAAGTATGATATTTTTTTCTGTTTTTTGTTCTTAGTTTAAGCATGTAATATTTAGACTTGAACAATGTGAATTTATCTTTGATGCTATTTTCAAAAGCTTTAGAAAGTTCGGATTTTGGGTCTGCAAATAGCCATTTATCTAGTAATCCCATTTTTTTTGAAAGTTCGTGCATTAATCTTACTTCGGTTTTACTCTCGAATAGTGGCTCAATTACTTTTTCAGAAAACCTGATATAATTATGTCCCCAAGGGACAATTAAATCCTCTTTTTCAAGGTATGAAGGAGCAGGAAGAATAACATCAGCGTATTCTGTTGTTTTTGAAAGATGAGTATCATGTACAACAACAAAAACATCATCACGAAGTAATCCCTTTCTGAATAAATTTACATTTGGCAGAGTATCAGCCGGATTCATGCTATTAACAAAAATAAATTTAAAATTACCACGACTAACTAAATCAGCCAGAGCTACTTGTTCTACAATTTTTGACTGATTATCAGATAATTTTTTACCGGTAATGTAGTCTTCATCAAAATAAAATGAATTTCCGTTACTATAAAAAAATCCTCTGTGAATGCCCAAAATAGCCGGAATAAATGAAATTGCCCGAACTGGTTGAATACCTTGTGATGCCTTTTGCAAAGATATTCCAATCATAGTTGCCGAAGCTGGTAAAGCAGCGTAAAGTTTAGCGAGTTTTTCAATATCAGAAGATTTTACACCGGTAATTTTCTCAACTCTTTCAATAGTATATTTCTTTGCTTCTTTTATCAACGAATTAAACCCAAGTGTGTTTTTAGCAATAAATTTTTCATTAATTAAGTTGTTCTGAATCAGGTAATTCATTATACCATAGGCTAATGCAGTATCAGTTCCGGGGAAAGGACTAATCCACAAATCTGCATGATCAGCCGATTTTGTTCGTACCGGGTCAATAACTACAATTTTTGCAGTATTATCATTTTTTGCCTGATTTGCAATTTTCCAGAAATGAGGAGAAGTAACAAAAGCATTGAAGCCCCAAAAAACAATTAAATCTTTAGTAATAAGTTCAGTAGGTTTTATTCCGTAGCTATCTCCGTAATGCAGGTTTATTGCTATATGTCCTGTTTTGCTACATAAAGCTCCATCTGTTTGAGTAGCCCCTATTTTATTCCATAATCGGCGAGGATATCCTGTTGTAAGCAAACCCATATTACCTGCATAATCAAGTAAAAGAACCGATTCGGGGCCATGATTTTTTATTGTATCATTGAGTTTTGCAACAACCAAATTAGTAGCTTCGTCCCAGGTTTTTCTAACCGATTTACCTGTTTCTTTTACAGTAGGATATTCAACTCTATTAGTATAAATTCTTTCATGATCTTTGTTTGCTCTGGCACAAGTAAAGTTTTTTGTTATTGGATTTCTGTCATCAGCCTTTACAGAAACTACTTTTCCGTTTTCATCTACAGTTGCCAAAAGTGCACATGTATCATAACAATCTCTGGGGCAAATGGTTGGGTATGTGGTCATAAAACAGGATTTTTTTTTTTTTTATGCTAAATTAATTAAAATATTTATATTTGAAAAGAAATTTTGATGATTATAAAAATGACAAAAAAACAAAAAATAGAAATTCTTGAGAAAGGTTTGGTTGGACGTAAACTAATGCTTAGTGAGGTTCAAAAACAAATAAAAAGTTTTGAAGAGCAATCTGATTTTGGTTGGATGTTAACTTTGGGTGCTCAGGAAATAGGCATGTTAACAGCTATTGATTCAGCTCAAAAAGTTAGAAAATTAAAAGAAACAGAGGTGAAATTAATTGAAGAAATCAGAATAATTCAGGGATCTGTAAAAGAATTAAAAAGCTCTTTTGTCTAAAATTTCTATTAATTTTAAATTATTTTTTGAAAATTACTCTCTCCTATCCTACTAAAATTAGCTGTTTTAGTTAATTTGAAATGATTCTAAATTGCATGTACTAATGAATACATGCTAGAAATACATATATTTATATTTTAAACATATTTGTTTTGTTGCATAACTGACTATTATCAGCGTTTGAGTTTTTGTATTACTCTAATTTTATCATAAATTAAGTTAAATATTTGAATATGGAAAAAAACTCAGAACAAGAAAAACGTTATGACATTAGTTTTTTTAAGCCAACAACTGAATTAGCTAAACGAAACAGAACGCTGGCAATGTGGCTTCTGCTTTTGTGGGTAATTGCAATTTTTGGTTTTCACACATTACTAAAAGTCATAGAAAAGCCAACAGCAGAGCCGGTTTATACATCGTTTGAATCGGTTTGGCAAAATGTTAAAGCTGGAAACGCAAGTGTACAAGAGCAAAAAGATTTTGCACAATCTACTCTTACTGTACTTTGCAAAGTGTTTATTACTCCCGAAGAAAGAGCAATCTTAGACAACGCTTTCGGTTCTACTTTTTTCTCTCTTTTATCTGATGATAAAAAAGACGAAGTTTTGAACGAAATTCAACTGTTTAAAACTTATGAATTTGGGACAGAGGAATATAACGCAAGTAAACTTAAACTTGCCGGGATTGTTTCAGAAACAATCGGTGTAGAGAATTACAGTTTACAGGCTAAGATTAGTCCATTAGAACTTAATCCTGAAAATATTTCAGAATTTCAAACCGAAAATGTTGACCAATTGGAATCTGTAATGCAAAAGTATCTTATTCATAATCAATCGTTTTTGACTGATACTAATTTTCTCGGTTTTCCTTTCCACTACTTTTATACAGCAGTGTTTTTGTTGATTTTATTTGTTGGAATATGCTGGTTTTACTGCGTTAGAACCGATAAAATCATGAAAGAATTAGGAATAGAAGAAACAGTAAGTTAACATTTTGTAAACGAGTAAAAATTTTAATATGAAGAAATTATTAGCATTAAGCATATTACTAACTCCGACTTTGCTTTCGGCGGCATCAGGTACCGAACTCGAAGGAGGGTTTAAAGTTGGTCCGGCCATAATTCTTATTACAATTCTTGTATTGTTTGTTATGGTTGGTGTATTTTTTAGAGCAAAAGACACTGCCGATTTTTATGCGGCAGGTCGTGGGATTTCAAGAGTAGGTTCCGGTATGGCAATTGCTTCAAATTGGATGAGCGCTGCTTCTTTTTTAGGAATGGCTGCATTGATGTATGGCTTTGGTTATCATGGGCTTGCGTATGTAATTGGCTGGACAGGCGGTTATGTATTATTATTGATTTTAATGGCTGGACAAATTCGTAAATACGGAAAATATACCGCCGCTGATTTTATTGGCGACAGATTTTATTCCAAAGGTTTAAGGGTTGCCGGAGCAGTAGTTGCTATTTTTATTTCAATAGCATATTGTGTTGGTCAGTTTGGTGGCATTGGTTTGATGTTCAAATGGGTATTAGGTGTTCCTTATTTTTGGGCAGTAATAATAGGTGGTTTAGTTGTACTTTCGTACACTCTTATTTCTGGTATGTTAGGAGTTACCAAGAATATGCAAATTCAATACATTATTATTATTGTTTCTTTTATGATACCGTTATTCATTTTGACTTTTAAATATGATTATTTTTGGTTGCTTCCGCAAATGGGTTACGGGAAAGCTGTTTCTGATATAGTTGCCGGAATTCCTGCTTCGGAAGTTTCAAATTTAGTCAATTCGTTTGGACATAATTATGCAATAGTTGCAAGTCCTGAATATGCAATGCCATGGGATCCTGCATCAGGACAAACATTTTTCCAATTTATGGCAATTGCATTTTCACTAATGATCGGAACAGCCGGTTTACCACACGTTATTCAAAGATTTTATGTAGTGCCTAAAGCAAAAGATGCACGTTGGTCAGTTGTTTGGGGATTGTTTTTTATATGTCTTCTTTATTGGAGCGCACCTGTTTATTCTGCATTTGGAAAAATACTTTCTTCAAATCCGGAAGTTGGGATGCTCGCAAAAGATGCAATTGTTGTTTACACAGCACAGCTTGGAGATATAAATCCATTGATTGTGGGATTTTTAGCTGCCGGTGGAGTTTCTGCCGCATTTTCAACCGTTTCTGGGCTTTTAGTCGCGGGCGCATCTGCATTTTCACATGATATTTATGTAAAAGTTATTAATCCTGAATGTGAACCTAAAAAACAACTTAGAATGGCTCGTTTAGGTACAGTTTTGATGGCTATTATTGTTACCATGATTGCATTACTTAAACTTGCTCTTATTGGTCAGTTAGTTGCTGTTGCTTTTTCTTTGGCCGGTTGTACAATTTTTCCATTATTTTTGTTGGGAATTTGGTGGAGCGGTTCAAATAAACAAGGTGCAATCGCTGGACTAATAGCTGGTTCTGCTGTTTCGTTAATTGCTTTAACTTATTTTATTGTTGGTAAAGTTGGAGGTGCATTACCTGGTCAGGAATTTATGACTTATTGGTTAGGTGCCTGGTATTTCGCATGGATTGGTGCTCCTTTGGCAATTATTACTAATATTGTTGTTTCTAAAATGACTAAACCAACTCCAATTGAGATTAAAAAATTCTTGGTGGAGAAAGTTCATAGTTAAACAGTTAATCAGTTATCGAGTTAACCAGTTAATCAGTTGCGAGTTAACCAGTTGCGAGTTAACCAGTTACCAACTAGTCCGTTGTGAATTTTTTGGTAAATTTGTAAACTCGAAAAACTCGAAAAACTCGAAAAACTCGATAACTCGAAAAACTCGAAAAACTCGATAACTCGAAAAACTCGAATAACTTGAAAAACTCAAAAAGAACGACAATAAAAAAGAATGAAAGAAATTTTTAAAATAACAAGAGGAACAGTGGTACTCATAGCAATTATGATTACCATTGTTCTTATTGGTTTGGGTATCGCATACACTTATTATAATGGTATCAACAAATCTGAAGATCCACGTGTTATTAATGCAAAAATTAAATACGAAAAATACATTAGATTATCTGATGAAAATAATATAAATGGAGCTTTAATTTTGCTTGATACAATTGAATCGATCTATTCGGAGTATGATGATTATAAAAATTCGTACGAAGTTGGAGTTATTTATAATGACCGATCGGCAATTTATCTAACTCAGGCTCTTTACAATACTCAGGATTCATTAGTTAAAGATTCATTATTAAAAATTGCTGAAAAGTATTCAGTAAAAAGTATTGATATTTACAAAAATTGGATTGACGAATTTGGTGAAATGTCCGAAGAAAGTTTACTTACTTATATTTCGCCTATTTATTTAGTTCAAAATCCTATTTTTGAAGAAAAAATGACTGATAAATATATTAGGAAAAGATTAAAAGAAATTAAAATTGCTCAGCGAGAAACTCCGCGCAGATTATCAGTTGGATACACAAATTTAGGCATCATTATGAGACATCAAAATGATTTGGATTCTGCCGTTAAATGTTACATTTTAGCATTGGAATTGTGGCCTGATAATTTAAGTGCTGAAAATAATCTCAATTTTTTGCTTGGAAAACCAACAAGAAATAGAAATCTAATTGATAGATTATTTCCGAAAGAAAAGTAGTTTTTTGTATCAAGATTTTTTATAATTTTAAAAAGATTTCTTTTATTTTACAAGAATTATGAGTTTATTTAAAATTTACATTAGTTCTTTTATCCCGAATTATGCGTTAGAATTTTTGTCAAAACATTAACTGTTTGATTTTTAAGTAGTTTCTAATGCAAAGCATTAGAAACTACTTAA
>JAFGUD010000166.1 GCA_016938685.1 Bacteroidales bacterium
ACATCAAAAACGAAAATACGATATTGACAGAAATTATGGTAAACAGATTGAAAATCAGCAAAATCTAACTTCGTAAAGTAGAATTAACAGCATTATGTTTTTTATAAGTAGAAAAATAGTCTTTTGCACTATCTGAATATGAGTTAAAGCCATTAAAGTTGTACTCTTCAAAACCAGCTAAGCAAAAAACAACGCTTAATAATTCTTGTCGTTCGTCAACCTCTGGTTTGATGTTAAATTGTGCACTTAAGCTTATAGATATTGATGTTAAAAATAATAATAAGAAGTTTTTTTTCATGATTTGATTTTTTTGTCAAAAGAATTGAAACAAAATAAAGTTATTGTATTTTATGTTCCTAAATTTTAATCTTTTTTTTGTAAAAATTATGAGTCTTTTCTTTTTTTCAAAATGATAAAGTTGAATAATTTTCTAATTTTGCTTTTCATATTTAAAAAAATCTTTAAAATTTTACATCGACTTTTCTCTGTTGGACTAAATTCGACAAATTTATCGTATGAATAATATTAGAAACATAGCACTTTTTGCCCATGTAGATGCCGGAAAAACCACAATTACAGAAAATTTACTTTTTGCCGGTGGAAATATCAGATTAAAAGGCAGTGTTGACAAAGGAACAAGTCAAACCGATTTTCTGGATATTGAAAAAGAAAAAGGTATTTCTATACGTGCTGCTTGCGTTTCTTTTATAAAAAATGATGTTATAATAAATCTGATTGATACTCCCGGACATATTGATTTTTCGTCTGAAACTGAACGTACAATGTTAGCAATAGACGGAGCTGTAATTATTATTTCTGCTGCCGAAGGTGTTCAATCTCATACCGAAACGTTATGGCTTTTAATGCAAAAATTAAATATTCCTACTGTATTTTTTATTAATAAAATTGATCGTTCCGGTGCTGACACAGAGCAAGTTGTAGAAGAAATTAATAAAATTTTGACTAAAAATACTGTCGTTTTGCAAAATGTTGAAAATGAAGGAGAAAACAATGCTTCTGTTAATAATATCTTCACTGAAAATAATATTCCGAATGAAATAATCGAAACCATAGTTGGATTAAATGAAAATTTGTTCGAAAAATATGTTGATGAGCACCCTATTTCACACAAAGAATTACAATTGGAATTAAAGAAAAATGTTCAAAATTGTAGCTTGTTTCCGGTTTTGTTTGGAGCTGCAAAAAATGAAGTTGGAACAAATGAGCTTTTAGATGCAATTATTGAATTTTTGCCTGAACCCAAATCTGATGAAGACAAATTATCAGGATTTATTTACAAAATAGAACACGATAAAACTCTTGGTAAAATTTCACATATAAGGCTATTTTCGGGCAAAATTGATAAAAGAGACATTGTTTTTAATGCTACTCAACAATTAGAAGAAAAAGTAGCTCAAATTAAAAAAGTTTATACTCAGAAATATACTGATATTGAGGAAATTGAACAAGGAAATATAGCTGTAATTACAGGTTTTTCAAAAGCAAAAGCCGGAGATATTATTGGAACCGGAAATTTTAAGAAGAAGGATTTATTAATCTCTGATATTCCATTGCTTACAGTTAAAGTTACTGCTAAAAATGATGCTGATTCTCCCAAATTATTAGAAGCTTTTCGTCAGCTTACAGATGAAGATCCAAATTTGAATATGCAATGGATTGTTGATTTGCGGGAATTACATATTAATATCAAAGGAAAAATTCAGATTGAAATTATTACAGAAATTTTAAAAACCAGATTTGGAATCGAGGCAGAATTTGATGAACCGGCTATTATCTACAAAGAAACTCCTGCAAAATCTGCTGAAGGTTATGTAAGATATTGGATGCCAAAGCCTTGTTGGGCAATTATGCGTTTTAAAATTGAGCCTGGTGATAGAAATTACGGAGTGTTTTATGAGTCTGCTGTTAGTTATGATAAAATAAAACAACGTTATCAAAATCAGGTTGAAAATACTATTCCAAAGGCTCTAAAACAAGGATTAAAAGGGTGGGAGGTTACCGACTTAAAAATAACTCTTATTGACGGCGAAGATCATGAAGTTCACACGCATCCAAAAGATTTTGCGGTTGCAACACCAATGGGAATTATGGACGGTTTGCAGAATTGTGACACAATTTTGTTAGAACCGATTTTGAGCTTCCGTATTACTGCTCCAGAAGATATGCTTGGTCAAATAGCCGGTGATTTGAATCAAATGCGAGCAACTTTTGCCAGCCCTAAATTTGAGAATGAAAAGGTCATTTTAACTGGTAAAGTTCCGGCAGCTACATCGTTGGATTATCCGGTTGTTTTGGCATCAACAACAGGCGGAAAAGGAAAAATCAGCACAAAATTTGAATCTTACCAACAATGTACTTTAGGGCAGGGAAAAACAACTCCTTTTCGAGGGATTTCACCTCTCGACACTGCAAAATATATTCTTCATGCAAGGAATGCTCTTTGATATTATGACAACGGCATAGTAAAAATAAAACGGCTACCTTCTTTTAATTTGCTTTCAGCCCAAATTTTCCCACCGTGTTTTTCAACAAAATCCTTGCATAATAACAATCCAATTCCTGAGCCTTTTTCGTTGTCTGTTCCTGGAGTTGAAACAGGGTTTGAACAGTTCCACAGCTTTTCTTGTTTTTCCTTGCTTATGCCTAATCCATTGTCAGATATCGAAATAATTGCTTCCTTTTCTGTAATTTCTGTCGAAATTATAATAGTTCCTTTTTTATGCGTGAATTTTATGGCATTTGAAATTAAATTCCGCATAATTATCGAAAACATTTCTTTATCTGCTTTGAGAAAAACATTTTTTACTTCAAGAAATTTTATGCTAATGTTTTTTGAGGTTGCTTGTGATTCCATCAAAGAAATTACTTCCAAAGTTGCACTCTCAAAATTTAATTTTGACGGTAAAAAAGGGAGTTTCCCGGATTGTGATTTTGACCACAAAAGTAAATTTTGCAATAATTTATAGCCACTATTAGACGCTTCGTTGATGTTTTTTGCAATTTCTTTGATTTTGGTTTTTTCAAGAATGTCAACTTTGTTTAATAATATTTCGGAATAGCCTAACAATGTATTAAAGGGGCTTCGGAGGTCGTGTGCAACAATTTGCAAAAAGCGGTCTTTGTCGGCATTTAATTTAATTAGTTCATTTTCCATTTTTACTCTTTGAGTAATATCCCGTACGATTATAACCAAACATTTTAGAGCTGGATTTTTGAGGAAATTTTGACCATTTGCTTCAAGGTAAACCCATTCTTTTGTTTTATGAACATGACGATAAATAGACGTTACTATTGAATCCGGATTTTGATGTAAAAAAATAATTTTTTCAACCAAACTCATGAAATCATCAGGGTGAATAAGCTCATTTAAGGGTCTTCCGACTAATTCTTCCGATTTGAATCCGGTGATTTTCTCAACCGAAGGGCTAATGTATTGTTGTAAACTGTTTTCATCTAAAATAACTATAGTGTCAGCAATGTTTTTTACTAACATCTCAAATTTTTGGAGGTCTTCGTTTGATTTTATATTTAATTGTGTTTCGTTTATTCTTTTTTCGCTTTCTTGTATCAAAGCTTCAAACTCTGTAATCAACTCACTATCAATTTTTTTATCGATTAGAAGTGAATTAAATTTTTCTTTTAATTTTTTGTACTTTGATAAATGATCCATTTCTTTTAATTTTCAGTTGGTAGTAGAACTTGAATTTGTGTTAATGTGCTTATTATTAGTGTTTTTGCAAAGAAAAATACAGATTTTTTAAAATACTAATAATAATTAGTTCGCTCATCATTTTTAGAGTTATTATTCCAAAATACAAATGTAATAACATTAGACAATAGCTCAATATTAAGCGTAAATTTAATTTTTCTGTTTCTTAAAACAAAAATTTTATCAATAATTTTAATTTAATTCAAATTTGGATTAAATTAGCATTTAAAAAATTATGAAAATAATACTAACAACAGCAGTACTTTTGATGTTTTCATCAATTATTGTTTTTTCTCAGGAATATGAATTTGGTTTGGAAAAAGGTGTAAGCATTGGAACTCCTGTAAGCACAGTTGAATACGTAGAATATTCTCCTGCAATTTCGGCTGACGGCAAAACTTTGGTTTTCGAATCCAATAAAGCCGAAGACTGGCGCTTATTCATTTCATATTTTACAGATGAAGGTTGGTCTGAACCTGTTTATATGGACAAGGTAAATTTAAAGTCTTCTACTTTTGACGGAGGTCCTTTTTTATCTTATGATGGCAATTACTTAATAATAACATCAACAAGAGAAGGCGGTTTGGGTTATACCGATATTTGGATTTCTGAAAGAATGGGAACTGAATGGCAGAAACCAATTAATATTGGACCTCCAATAAATACAGATGGATACGATGGATTTGCTTCTATGACAAGTGATGGAAACGAAATGTTTTTTATGCGGATGGATACTACGGCGAGTTCTTGTTCATTAGATAATGATTATGCTATTTATTCTTCTTTGAAAGTTGATGGAAAATGGTCAGAACCTGTGAAGCTTCCATATCCTATCAATACAGATTATTGCGAAGGTTTTCCTAGAATATTAGCCGACAACAAGACGCTTTTTTTCAGCTCATCCAGAGAAGGTTCGTTAGGTGAACTGGATTTGTATAAATCTGTCAGGCAAGATGATGGATCGTGGTCAGAACCAATTAATTTAGGCTCTTTTATTAATACAGAAGAAGAAGATATTTTGGTTTCAGTGCCTGCTTCCGGAAATATAATGTTTTATACATCAAGTTCAAATGATATAACAGACATTTTCTCTGTTCCAATTCCTGTTGATATGCAATATGAGGCTTTGATAACTGTTACCGGTGCTGTTTTTGACGGTAAAACTCGTAATCCTTTGTTTGCAAATATTAAAATAACTAACCAAGATGATGAAAGTGATTCTACATCAATCAAAAGTAATAAAGTTGACGGAAAATTTGTTGTTCTGCTGAACAAAGGTAAAAAATACGATGTTTCAGTTTCGGCAAAAGACTATATGTTTTATTCTACTTCTTTTGATTTAGTAAATCTATTAAGTTACGAAGAATACAAAAAGAATATTTATTTAGAAAAAATCAAAGTTGGAGCTTCTATGATTCTTAATAATATTTTCTTTGAACCAAACAGTGCAAATTTGATGGAAGAATCAAAGTTTGAGCTTTCAAGGATAATTATTTTAATGAATGAAAACCAAAATTTGGTTGTTGAAATTGGAGGACATACAGATTCTGACGGTTCTGATGAATTTAATAATGACTTGTCTCAAAAAAGAGCAAACAGTGTTGTGGATTTTTTGGTGAAAAATGGAATTGAAAAAAATAGATTAATCTCAAAAGGTTATGGCGAAAATGTTCCAATTGCCACAAATGATACAGAAGAAGGGAAAAAACAAAACAGAAGAGTTGAATTTAAAATCTTGAATAATTAAAAGAAAAAAACGACTGTTTGTTTAGGATTTTTTGTTTTGGAGAAAAACCCAAAGTTTAGAATAACAGTCGTTTTACTTTTGTTTTAATTATTTGTCTTTTTTTGGCTCTCTTGATTTATTTTCACCAAAACGTTCGTAATTTACCAGCCAAGCCGCCGCATTTTTCACATACCTGCCTGTGCCTGCGGCATCCCAAGAAATGTAAAGTCGAGTAAAACCACCGTCAAGAATTGCTCTTTTGCCATCGTTATCATAATATGCAGCAACAATATTTCCTTCGGAGTTGTAAATCAAAGGTTTTAGATATTGATTACTTTGTATCGAGGCAATCGTAATTCCTTCATAAACATATTGTAATCCGGTTGTGATAAGATGTTGAGGAACAAGTCCGCTGTTGGTTTTGGCTTCTTTAAGTCCAACAACTTGGTTTCCCATATAATTTCCAAGCATTTGACCACCAAAAAGTGCATCGGCAACATAGTTTGCATCAGCATAATAAGGATCGTTATCTCCCCAAATATAAACTCCATGTCCGGCATCAAAAAATTCTTTGATAACCTCTATATGTTGTGCGTTTAAGGTTTGATAATTGCTTGAAATTATCCATAATTCACATGCTTTATCCAGAGCTTCTTTAAGTTCTTCAGCAGGAGGAGGTTGATTCATCCAACGGTAAACAGAAAATCCTTTTTCTTTAAGAGCAGCTTGCGGTAAACTGAAGTCAAATCCTTCTCCGGTGTAAAATTGAAGAACAACAATTGTTTCTCCTTCAAAAGCACCATCAACAGCTAAATCGTATTGATTTCCGGCTGCGTTTCCGTATTGGTCTTGCTTTGCTAATGTTCTTGATACTTCTCCTGTTGCATCATCTACAACATCAACATAAACTTCATTTTGCGCTTTGCAAGCGTTGTATACCTGAGCATTTGTTTTTCCGAACATAAAAATCAGAATACTAAATGCAAGAATTGTAAAAATTTTGTTCATAATAGGTGGTTTTTGGGTGAATATTTTATTGAAAATATTGATTAATTATCCGTTCTTTTTTGGTTCTCTGGATTTATCTTCGCCAAAGCGTTCGTAGTTAACTAACCATGCGGCTGCGTTTTTCACGTATCTGCCTGTTCCTGCTGCATCCCAGGAAATAAAAAGTCGAGTAAAACCTCCGTCTAAAATAGCTCTTTTGCCGTCTTGTTCGTAATAAGCTGCAACAATATTTCCTTCGGAATTATAGATTAAAGGTTTTAAATATTGATTACTTTGGATTGCTGCAATAGTAATTCCTTCGTAAACATATTGTAATCCGGTAGTGATAAGGTGTTGAGGAACAAGACCGCTGTTAGTTTTAGCTTCTTTTAGCCCAACAACTTGGTCGCCCCAATAATTTCCAAGCATTTTACCACCAAAAAGAGCATCGGCAACATAGTTTGCATCAGCATAATAAGGCTCGTTATCACCCCAAATATAAACTCCATGCCCGGCATCAAAAAATTCTTTGATAACTTTAATGTGCTCTTCGTTTAAGGTTTGAACATTACTGGAAATAACCCATAATTCACATGCTTTGTCCAATGCTTCTTTAAGTTCAGAGGCAGGAGGAGGTTGATTCATCCAACGGTAAACAGAAAACCCTTTTTCTTTTAGTGCAGCTTGTGGTAAAACGAAGTCAAATCCTTCTCCGGTGTAGAGGTGAAGTACAACAATTGTTTCTCCTTCAAAGGCTCCGTCAACAGCTAAATCGTATTGGTTTCCGGCAGCGTTTCCAAAATTATCAGATTCTACTTCTTGTTTTATTATTTCTCCTGTTTCCTCATCAACGGTTTCCGTGTAAACTAAGTTTTGTGCTTTGCAAGCATTGTAAATTTGTGCATTAGTGTTTCCAGACATTAAAATGAGAATACTAAATGCTAAAATTGAAAAAATTTTGTTCATAATAGTTAGTTTTTGGGTGATTATTTTTTTTGAATTATAGATTAATTATCCGTTCTTTTTTGGTTCTCTCGATTTATCTTCTCCAAATCGTTCAAAATTAACCAACCAAGCGGCTGCATTTTTTACGTATCTACCTGTTCCTGCTGCATCCCATGAAATATAAAGACGAGTAAAACCTCCGTCTAAGATAGCTCTTTTGCCGTCTTGTTCGTAATAAGCAGCAACAATATTTCCTTCTGAATTATAAATCAATGGTTTTAAGTATTGATTATTTTGGATTGTCGCAATTGTAATTCCTTCGTAAACGTATTGTAATCCTGTTGTAATAAGATGTTGAGGAACAAGACCGCTGTTTGTTTTAGCTTCTTTTAATCCAACAACCTGGTCTCCCCAATAGTCTCCAAGCATTTGCCCTCCAAAAAGAGCATCGGCAACTAGGTTTGCATCAGCGTAAAAAGGATCATTGTCGCCCCAAATATAAACACCATGACCGGCATCAAAAAAATCTTTAATAACAGCTACGTGTTCAGGAGTAAGCATTTGCGTGTAACTTGAGATAAGCCAAAATTCGCAAGCTTTATCTAATGCTTCTTTTAATTCTTCGGGAGAAGGGGGAGCATTCATCCAACGATAAACAGAAAAACCTTTTTCTTTTAAAGCGGCTTGAGGTAGGCTAAAATCAAATCCTTCTTGTGTATAAAGGTGCAAAACAACAATTGTTTCTCCTTCAAAAGCACCGTCAACAGCTAAATCGTATTGATTTCCGGCGGCGTTTCCAAAATTATCAGATTCTACTTGAACTTTCTTAACTGTTCCTGTTTTGGTATCTTTTACTTCTTCGTAAACAGCATTTTGTCCACGACATTCATTGTAAACCTGAGCATTTGTTCTACCCGCGACAAAAATAATAAGGGCGGCAAATGTTAAAATGGTAAATAGTTTTTTCATAATTTTAAATTTTAAGAGGTTTTGTAATTGTACTTGATTTTGGGTAAAAAAAAATCTTCAATTGTTAATTTATTTAATTTCAAATGTTTTGTAAAAATACAATTCGCAAATGACTAAGTCAATCCTCATTAAACTTTCTTTAGATAAAAAAATGAAAAAGAGATAAAAAAAACCGCTCAGCGAGCGGTTGTATGTCCTGAATTGAATGCTATCCAATTATAATATACAGATAAAATACTTTTTCAGGTGTATCATCAATTTTTTCCTCAATAGAAGTTGTATTTTCGTTTTCTTTGTATTTCTCGGTATAGATTTGAACAAGATTTGATATTACTTCAGGGTCTTTGCTCTTAGCCAAGAGAATTATTTCTTTGCCATTAAAATTATTAATAAAAGTTTCCGGTGAATTTGTTTTGCCAATTGCAAACCAATTGCAGTTTTCAATTTGTTGATTAATATTTCTGGTAACATGAGATTTAATTACCGATAAACTTTTTTCATCTGCATCAAAAGCTATATCATTAACCGGCAGTTTTTTTAGAAAGGGATTTTTGATATTTTTAATTCTGTCCAGATTTTTCTCTTTTATTTTATCAAACTTGATGTTTTTTATTTTATCTACATTTTTAACGATAGCATAACCGCCTAATACAACAGGTATAGACAGAAACCATAATAAACCTTTTTTTGCCATTTTTTTTAATTTAAAAAATTTAACTTGCTCAAATATAGTTAATTTCTGAATTTATTGATGTTTTTTTTGATAAAATAAACAAATTTGATTTTAGAGTTAGACAATTAAAATATTTTCACACCCATTATTTTGTGCTATTATCTTTAATTTTTGCATCAATTCATCTGACGGTTCGTTAGCAAAATCCGGTGTTTTAACGCCTGTTTTTCTGTACTTTATTAATTTGTATCTTAACTTGGGATTGTGTATTGCAATAATTTTTGAAACTTCAGAAATAGTTTCTTCATTGTTTAGAATATTAGGAATAATTACTGTTCTTATTTCGAAAACTTTGTCGGATTTTAACAAAAAATTTAAGTTTTTCAACACTAAATTTGAACTTTGTCCAGTAAGAAGTTTGTGTTTTTCAAGATTATAAGATTTTACATCAGGCATTGCTTTGTCGAAATAATTTGCAAGCTCTTTTAATTTTTCGGTTTCAACATGTAGATTTGAATCAATAAATGCCGAAATTCCTTTTTGTTTAGCTTTTTTCAAAAATTCTAACAAAAAATCGGATTGAACTGTACATTCGCCACCAGAAATGGTTATTCCTGACGTAAAAACACTATATTTTTCTATTTTATTTAATAGTTCATCAACAGAAAATTGTGTAGTTTTGGGTGAGCTGTTAGTCGGACAGTTTTTTATACATTCGTCACAACTTGTGCAATTATTTTTGTTCCAAATTACTACATTGTCAATTATTTTTAAAGCGTCAGAATTGCAAAAATCAATACATATTCCACAATGAGAGCAGAATGAAATAGTTTCAGGATTATGGCAGTTAAGACATTGAAAATTACATGATTGCAGAAAAACAACAGTTCTGTTTCCCGGTCCGTCAACTGCGCTGAATGGTATTATTTTGTTTACAATACCGTAAGTCATTTTGCTGATTATGAGGTTTTTATCATTTTTCTTTTACCAACATTAAAAGCATCAAAAGAGTTTTTGCCTAATACTACTGTGTCCTGAATACATTGTTCCCCGTTTCGGTATTTTTCTATCTCTGATTTTTTAACCAAATAACCGGTAATTCTTATCAAATCGTTGTTTTTTGTGTAGAATGAAAAAATTCGCAAGTCGGCTTTCATGGCACCTTTTATTATGTCAAGAATGAAATCAGGATTTTGTTTTGCTGTTTCATCAAATGTGAAAATATCGCTAATTCCTGATGGAAAATATTTATGATATTTTGCTGCTTGTAAAATCTGAGTTGGTGTGTCAGGTTCGTCTCCGATAGGAATTCTGCAACCCGGCGAAGTATCTAAATCTGACCCGATTCCGCATTGTGCATGTAATAAAAATTTATCATCTGAGACGCTGCAGTATTTGTTGCTGTGTTTTTTTACTTCATTGCTTAATTTCTCTAAAATAAGTTGTCCCAAATCGTCGGCTTCTGTGTTGTTTCCAAATTTATTAAAAATAGTAGTTGCGTTGTTGAGATGGTTTACACATTCTGCCAAACCATGAATACCAAACATTGCAGTAAATTTATCCTCATAAATAAGGCCTTCTTTTACCAAAAAATTTGATTCAAAAAATCCGCTTTCTTCTTTCAAAAACCTTATTCTTTCGTCCATAAATTCAGCCATAAGTTTAACACCTTTGGGAAGAATATTTTCAAAGAAATCGTCTTTATTTTGAGCTTGTTGAGCTAGAATTTTAAGATTTAAGCGTACTAAAGTATAACTTCCGCCACCTTTTGGCAAACCGTTGTAACAACTTGCAATTCCGTACGATTCGCCAAAATCATCAACAAACATTTTATGATTAGCAAAATAAGGTTTAGCTGCGTGTAAGCCGGTTATAATTGCTTCTTTAGCAAAATCATCGGGCGTAGAATCATCATATTTTAATGTGAGATTTGGTATCGCATTCACGAGTTCTTTTTCGGCTTGTAAAATTAAACGACCGGCTAATGTGTCTTTTGGTCCAATATTAGCGTGAACAAACGAATCTGTCAAAGTTCTGTCGAGATGAGTAAGAAACATTTTGATGATAGGATACGCAGATTTTTCATCTTCGATAAAAGGATTTAATAAAACATCAATATCACCCAAAAAAACAGGAAAAGAAGTAATCGACGGAGTATGTTTATATAAAATCAAAAGAGCGTTCACAGCCTCCAAAAGAGTAGTTGGAGGGTCTAAATTCAGAAATTTGCTGCCTTGTTTCATGAATTTTTCAAAATCAGGCAGAATATATCTCGGACGATACGGTGCATTCCCCTCAAACAAGTCACAAATAATTTCTTTTTCGATAAGTTCTTGAATTTCAGGGCTTAAATTTAATACATTCAAGGAATTTTCAGCTTCAAGAGCCAATTGCATAACTTTTTGTTCGTAAGTAAGCAGTCTGTTTTTGATGATATTTAGAGTATTTTCCACTTTGTATATTTGTAAAATTTAACTTACAAAGTTAAGAAACCTTTTTTGTAAATGAAAATAAATAATTTGGCCGAAGACGTTTGAGAAATTCTAGTTGGTGTAAAATATTATATATAAGCATCTGGAGAAAGGATAAAACTAATAAAAATTACGAACTATTGAATAATTGTTCGGATTTGCAATATTTAATATTTAAAAATTTTGCATATTAAGACAGTTCCAGTTTAGCAGTTATTTCTCTGTAAGTTAGAGGATTACTTGAAGCCACAAATTTCAATAATCTATTA
>JAFGUD010000167.1 GCA_016938685.1 Bacteroidales bacterium
ACGCTCCATTACATAAATGAAGCTCTCAAAGACTGGTATACTTTTGATGAATAATAGTGGTATACTTTTTATGAATAGTAACAAAAACTATTTTTGGATATGAATTTAATCCATTATATATAAATTTTTCATTTGGATTAGATTATATAGATAAAATGTGGTGGCAGAAGGATAATATTGTGATTATTAATTTACATTCAAAAATAAATCCAAATGCTTCATTGGGATTAAGTTACCGAAAGAGTAACTGGATAAGTTATCACATAGCAGTAAGCTATGGTTCTACACTCACCTATTTTGAAAATGTTCCAAGAAAAATACAATTAAACTATGGTTTTAGAATTTCTCCTTTTTATAAAAACAAATGGGGGGTTTTACGAAATATGAGAATTGAAGTGATTGCAATTAATGGGTGGTTCAAAGATATTGACCAATATTCGGGCATACCCTTACCTATTTATCCTTTATTTTATTGGCAGTGGGAAAAGAAAAATAATAAAAACAAAACCTAACAACATGTATAGTTCATAAGTATCCGTTCTGTCTAATACATCTTGGTTGTTAATTTAGTCGAGTGTGTTTTTGTAGTACAATAACTAATTATGGCAAAAACAAAAACACTCATCGTCAGCAAGAAATGTTCTCTCTTGTAGAGCAATGGCAAACAAAGCACCCAAACAAAAGCGTGCTTCTGAAAAGTTCATTCAATCAACTTTTACACTTTCGATTATTGGAATATCAAATATAAAAAACAAAATTATCAGACTGATTTTGTGGAAATAAAACCAAACCAAAATCAAATTCAAACACCAGCAATACGTTTACAATTTCTAAAAGGAGTATATGTTGAATTGCCTGCTTCTGCTGACCACATATAAATCTTCAATAAATGCTTGCCCTAACAGAATCGCATCGGTCTTTGTTCTTTAGCCGACCAACCGACATGCGCAAATGTTTCAGCGTGAATTAAGAGTCAAGGCAGGATAAGAACTCATTGTACATTAATTGTATTATGTAAATGTAAATTTACAATCAACTTTCAATTCAAACAAGATATTTCCAATATGACTGTTTGAGAAAAAATACACCTCGCTGTTTCGGATTTAGATTCGCAGAAAAAAAATTGCACTCAGAAACTCTTCGTTTTCAGCTTGTAACCCTAATTTCATCTTATCACAACATTTTCTAACAATCTCTGATTTCAATCCGAGATTGTTTAAAATTTTTATGAAATAAAAATTATTTATTATTCGGTAAAACCAACAATTTAGGCTCCATCATTTCCATAATTGAATATTTAACTCCTTCGCGACCAAAACCAGAGTTTTTTACACCTCCATAAGGCATGTGGTCAACACGGAAAGTCGGCACGTCATTTATAATAACTCCTCCCGCTTCGATGTGATTAAAAGCGTAGTTTATTTCATCATATTTATTTGTAAAAACGCCTGCTTGTAAGCCATATTGAGAGTCGTTGATAAGTTTTACGCCTTGCTCAAAATTTTCAATCGGTTCTAGTGTAACAACCGGTCCGAAAACTTCTAATGAACAGACTTTCATCTCGGTGCGAGTTTGGGTCAAAACAGTTGGCTCGTAATAAGTGCCGTTTCTTTTTCCTCCGCATAAAATTTTTGCTCCATCAGCGACTGCTTCATCAACCCATTGTTGAACACGAATAGCATTTGTTTCGTCAATCATTGCTGAAAATTCAGTGTCTGAAACAAGCGGATTTCCAACACGTATATTTTTTGCTTTTTCTACAAATTTTGTTGCAAATTCATCAAAAATATCTTTGTGAACATAAATTCTTTGCGCATGAATACAAACCTGACCGGAATATGCAAATCCTCCGGCAACTGATTTATTAACAGCAGTTTCTAAATCGGCTGTATCGGAAACAATAACACCTGCATTTCCGCCGAGTTCAAGCAAAACACGTTTTTTACCGGCTTGTTGTTTCATTTTCCAGCCAACCTGGGGAGAACCTGTAAATGAAATAAGTTTAAAACGTTCATCTGTAACAAGTTGATTGCCAGATTCTCTGTCCATTGGCAAAATTGAAACAGCTCCTTTTGGTAAATCGGATTTGTCGATAATTTCCGCCAAAGCAAGTGTACTCAAAGGTGTATTTCTGGAAGGTTTTAGAATAATTGGATTCCCCGCAGCAATTGCAGGCGCAAGTTTATGTACTGCTAAATTTAAAGGAAAATTGAAAGGAGCTATTCCGGCGACTAATCCTACCGGAAAATATTTAACTAAGCCTTCTTTGCCATTTCCGGCAGCAGTCCAATCGAGTGAAACGTATTCTTTAGGCAAACGTTTTGCCTCTTCGGCTGCAACTGTGAATGTCTGAATAGATCGGTTAACTTCTCCAAGGGCGTAGATATGAGGTTTTGCAGCTTCTAATGCAATAATTTCAGCAAAATATTCTTTGTTTTTTTCTAATTCTGAAACAATAAATTGCAAAATCTCGTACTTTTTAAAAGACGGCAAAAACTTCATTTCTTCTTCAACAGCCAAAGCCGCTTCAATAGCTAAATCAAGCTCTTTTGTTCCTGCAACATAAGTTTGAGCAAAAACTTCGTTTGTATATGGATTTTCAACGTTCAAAATCGTTTTCGTTGTATGAAATTCGCCTGCGAAATATATTTTTTTTGTAATCATTTTTCAAAAATTAAATATGAAAACAACTCTAAATTTTATTATAAAAAAATCAATAATATGTTAAAATTTTAGTTAATTTCTTTCACATAACATCTTCTTCGTTTATGTTGTCTATTGTCGTAACTTTTCCAATTTGTTATAACTGCTTTATTTATTTCAAAAACACCGGTAACTTCAAAAGTTGAAATTCCATTTTCTTTTAATGCATTCTGAATAGCTGTAAATAGTGGCACTGCAACTCCAAAATTCTGATATTTTTCTTTTACTCCAACCAAAAACAAATCTGCAACGGTGTTCTTTTTCTTTGCTTTTTTCAAATCGAAAAATGCTCTAATACTTGCTTTTCCGTTAGCTTTTTGCATAGTTTTAGTCAGTGATGGAACAACTATAAAAAAGCCAATAAGTTCATCGTCTTTTTTAACACCGGTTACATATTTTGGATTTAGAATATCAAAATATTTATCAACATAATATTGTTTCAATTCCTCGTCAAATGGCACAACATAAGGCAGTTTTGCAAAAGATTCGTTAATAATGTCAAATACTTCGGTTGTATAAAGTTTCATCTCTTTAACCGACTTAAATAAAAGCAGTTCAAAGCCATATCTTTTTAAAACAAGATTAGAACCTTTGTTGGCTTTTGCGATGACATCGTCAGTAAGGTTCAATTGAAATTCAATCCAATCGTTTTCTTTTTGAAAACCTAATTTTTCAAAATGATCTTTATAATAAGGCAAATGATATACACAAGCAACAGATTGAACTTCTTCAAAACCTTCAATAAGAAGCCCTTGATTATCTAAATTTGTAAAACCCAAAGGTCCATGTATTTCACTCATTCCCTTTTCTTTGCCAAATTCAATAACTTTGTTGATAAGAGCTTGCGAAACCTCAAAATCATCAATAAATTCAGGTTTTGACAAACGGACATATTTTCTTCCCGTTTTTTCATTGTATTTTTTGTTAACAATAGCTCCAATTCTACCAACAACCTTATTATCCTTGAACGCAATAAAAAATTTAACGTCAGAAAATTTAAAAGCCGGATTATATTTTGGATCAAGATATTTTAGTTCCCCCTTAATAAATGGCGGCGCCCAATATTTATTATCTTTATATAATTCAAATTGCAAATTGACAAACTTTTTGCGATCTTCTTTTGTAATTACTTCCTTTATTTGAATAGACATGTTCCATGTTTTTAAAATAATATTTGACAAAATAATTAGTTCTTCTAAATTACATTTTCTTACATTTTTTTAACATAACAACGACGACGTTTATTCAATACATGTTGGTAATTTTTCCAATTTGCAATTACTTCGTTATTTGATTCAAAAATCCCTGTTGTTTCAAGGGTATCAATTCCATCTCTATGAAGTGCGTTTTGAATTTCAGAAAAAAGGACTACAGCTGCACCAGAATTTTGGTGTTTCTTTACAACTCCTGTCAAAAATAAGTCGGCAGTATCATTATGCTTTCTAGCTTTCATAAGTGCTAAAATGCCACCAATTGTTAGTTTTCCATTTGCTTTTTGCATTGCTTTAGACATTGAAGGTACTGCGATTTGGAAACCAATTAATTCTTCGTCTTTTTTTAAAGCTTTAACATATTTTGGATTCAAGATGTCAAAATATTTATCAATATAATATTGTTTTAATTTTGTATCAAAAGGAGTTGTATAAGGCAATACTTCAAAAGCTTCGTTAATAATTTCAAAAACCAAAGGAGCATATTGTTTCATCTCTTTTGTGTTGTTAAAATGCATAACTTCAAAACCATATCTTTTTTGAATCATTGCAGAACCTCTGCTTGCTTTACTCAAAACGTCTTCGGTCAAAGTCATAGTAAATTCTACCCAGTCATTTTCTTTTTCAAAACCAAGTCTATCAAAATGATCTTTGTAATATGGCAAATGGTAAACCGAAGCTACAGATTGAAGCTCTTCAAAACCTTCGGTTAAAAGTCCTTGAGTGTCTAGATTTGAGAACCCCAAAGGACCGTGAATTTCTTCCATTCCTTTTTCTTTTCCAAAATCTTCAACTTTTTTTATCAAAGCATCAACAACTTCCGCGTCGTCTGTAAACTCAGGTTTTGTGAAACGCACGAATTTTTTACCAACTTTTTCGTTGTATTTATGATTAACAATTGCACCAATTCTTCCAACTACTTTTCCGTCTTTATAGGCTAGATAAAATTTAGCATCAGCGTACCCAAAAGCAGGATTAAGATTCGGATCAAGATATTTTATTTCTCCTTTTTTTAACGGAGGAGCCCAAAATTTGTTCCCTTTGTACAACTCAAATTGCAAATCGACAAATTTTTTCATGTCGGCTTTAGTGATTACTTCTTTAATTTCTATTGACATAATATTTTGATTAATAATTTATAATTAATAGTTAATAATTTATAGTTAATAATTAATAATTATTAGTTAATGTTAAATAGTTAGCAATATGCTTTTTGGATTCTCATTTTTTTTATTTTATAATTCAATGTTGTTTAGTTAGTAGATTAAACATATTGCC
>JAFGUD010000168.1 GCA_016938685.1 Bacteroidales bacterium
AACAATATCGCAATAAACAAAATTATCTGTGCCAAACAATTGGCGTTCATAATATTTTTTGATTTTTTCATGAAGGCAATTATAATGTCTTTATGAAAACAAATCAAGCTTTTGAAATTTTAAAAAATGCCGGGGGAATCCGCGCAGCCAGAATAATCATACAAAATCGAAAAAATTTACCTTTTTTCTGGGTTTTATATACTGCACGTAAACTTCGTCATAATGTACCGGTTGCAAAAATAATTCATGAAAAATGGTTTTATGGATTACCTTTTTATACAAATAAATGGACACTGGATCCGCGCCCAGACAGCGAAACACTGGTCGAAGCTGTTTTGAAAAATGAAACCCATAATGAAAAATTAAATATTTTAGATTTGGGGACTGGTACAGGGTGTTTAATTGCATCAATTGTGAAAAACATTCCAAACGCACACGGGGTGGCAATTGATAAATCCAGACATGCTGTAAATATTGCAAAGCGCAATGTGAATAATTTGGAATTAAAAAACAGAATAAAAATTATGCACGCCAGTTTTTCTTCAAAGAAAAATTTTGGTAAATTTGATGTTATTATTTCAAATCCGCCGTACATTGTACGCAATGATAAACGTGTTGATGATGGGGCGTGTCATGATCCAGCAATGGCATTGTACGCAAAAAATAATGGATTGGCCGCATACGAAATTATTGCAAAGAATGCGAAAAGATGGTTACAACCAAACGGAAAAATTTATCTGGAAATTGGCGTCGACCAAGGTCTGGACATTCGTGAAATTTTTGCAAAACAAGGCTGGGCGTTTTTTAAAAGCTTTAATGATTTATCTAACATTGAACGTATTCTGTGTTTTTCAAAATAAATATTGAATTACAATTTTATATATTAAATTAAATAGATATTTAAATTGTCTACTATAGTAGACAGTTTAATTTTTATTTTGATTGGAAATAAGAATTATTATTTTTCAATTCACCAATAGTCGAATGTGGTCCATGACCGAATACAACAACAGTGTCATCTGAAAGATTCATGTTATAAATTTTAGAAATAGATTTTTTTAACTGTTCTAAATTTGAACCAGGCAAATCATACCGCCCAATTGATTCTTGAAAAATTGTATCACCAACTATCAAAACACGTTCGGCTTGAAAATAGAATGCCACCCCACCAGCGGAATGCCCAGGTAATTCAATTATACGAACAGGCAACGACAAAATTTCATAAAAACCATCTTTTAAATCTTCGGGTTTTTTATAATCTTTTTTTATTGGATCCAATTCAAAAAAATTTAAAAGTCCAGAACCCCATTCAATCATTGGTATATCAGAATAATTCATATACCATGGAATATTAAAATATTCAGATAATTCCGGTGCAGCAGAAATATGATCCGGATGACCATGTGTCGAATAAATTGCACATAAATTCAAACTGCGTTTTTTTAATAAATCAATCCAGTCACTTGCGCGACCCCACGCATCAAAAATAACACAATCAGACCCAACGGACAACAACACGGAATTCGTGTTATTTGGCGGCATATTTAAAAGTTCAAATTTTCCCTGCAACTTATTTTTTTGCTTTCTTGGATTTTGGTTCTGTTTTTTTTGCTGTTATTTTTTTACCTAAAACAATTTCTGAAATTTCTTCACCGGTCAGTGTTTCACGTTTCAATAATTCTTCAGCCAACTTTTTAACAGTTTCTTTACCCTTGGTCAATAATTTAATTGCGTCAGCATGCGCTGCGGACAACCATGATTTTACTTCGGCATCAACCATTTCAGCAGTTTTTTCAGAAGCATTTTCCAATGCCGTTTTTCCACCAAAAGGCATTGCATGATTAATCGCAACCATACCGATTTTTGGGGACAATCCAGCTGCTGTTATTGCATATCTGGTCATGCGTGTTGCCATGGCAATATCAGATTCTGCACCTGTTGTAATTTTATCACTACCAAAGAAAACTTCTTCGGCGGCGCGACCAGCCAAGTAAATAGACAAATTTGCACGAAGTTCTTTTATAGTCATT
>JAFGUD010000169.1 GCA_016938685.1 Bacteroidales bacterium
CTTTCATTTTCATTGTTTAGTTCTTTTTTAGTTTATAGAGGAAAAATTAATGATAAAATTATTTTAATATGTATTCTTTTTGTAAATTTAATTTTGCTAATTTATTCTATGTTGTCTTTTTATAGTTTTTATCAATCTGGATTTTTTGAAAAAACAATTAATGAACTTATTTATTTTGAACATGGTTTTTTGGCTGGAGTTACAATTATTCCTATGATTATTGTTGTATTTAGAAATTGGAATCAAATTCCTAAAATAAAATCAGTTATTTATTTTTTAATTAATATTTCTAATATTGTATTTTTGTCAATGGAAAATTATTTTATTTCTATTATTCATATATTCTTTATTATATTGCTTGGATCGCATATTGGGATGTATTCTATTTTTTCTAAGTCGCATTCTAAAAAGGCAAAAGTTAAAAAGTAGATTTTTTTCTTTTTTTAATGATAAAGGAATGGACTATTGAAGATTTGAATAATGAATATAATCTAGATTTAAATTCTATTGTGGAAAAAATTAGTTCTGAAAAGGCAAGTAGAGTTCTTATTCAGTTTCCTGATGGACTTAAGCAATATGCAAAGGCAATTGTTGATTATTTGGAAGAGAAAACTGGATGCGAATTTCTTATTTGGTTAGGATCTTGTTTTGGTGCATGTGATTATCCTGTAGGTGTCGAAAATTTGAAATGTGATTTGATGATTCAGATTGGGCATAATTCTTTGATGCCATCTTATTTGAATTAAAATGTTTTGGCTATAAATTGAATTAATATTTACGAATATATTTTGATAATTGTTTTATTCTTGACTTCGCTATTAAATTAATGAATGAAGATTTGAAAATGAATCATGAGGAGGGTTATTGTGAGGAATGTGGTTCTAAATTATGTAGTAATTGTGGGAAATGTTGTCATTGTGGGAAATGTGATTGTTTAAGGTGCCATCCAAAGGAGATTAGTAATTTTCCAAAACAAGAAGAGACTCCAGTTAATTATTCTTAAATTTTTTTCTGAGTTTTTTTAAATATTTCATTGATATAATATTATATGCTATAGTTAAGACTAGTATTATAAATAATAAAATAATCAATTTTTCTTTTTCTTCTTTTACTACTTTATCTTTTTGTTCTGATATGGTATTTTGTTCTTGAATGGTTTGGTTTATTGATTCGGGTTCTATTATAGGAATTGAAAGTTCTATATATTTTGAATCTGAAGATTTTTGTTCTGAATTAATTTCCATTGATAATGCAAAAGGAATTAGTAAAATTAATATTAAAGCCCCCGATTTCATATTTAATAAAAAGCTTTTTGAGTTATAATTCTTTTTATATCCAACCAGTAAGTAGTGCCAATCCTACTAAAAATAAAAGAATTCCAGCAATTAAATGTAATTTCTTTATGTTCCTTTCTTTCCATCCAGAAACTTCATCAACTTCTTTAAATCCGAAGTAAACAATCACAACAACTGTTAACATTGGTAATACAAATATTATATTGTAATATAACAGCCATGGTAATGCTCCCAATGTTCCTAATTCGGCTAATAGTCCAGATGCAATTATGTATGGGCCCATTGTGCATGGTAATAAGAATAATGTAACAATGAATCCTATTACAAATGCTCCACTTGGGGATGTGATTTTGCCTATTATTTTTTTTACTTTAGGTCTCATAAATAATGGCATTTCAGTTCCTAGAGATCCTTGTTTGTAATAAAAATAATCTTTTATGTTTAATGAACCAAGAATCATTGCTAATGCTGCCAGTCCTTTGTATACATAAACTGATTTTTCACGCAAAAATTCTGCAAAAACTAAAAAGAATTGAATTATTATTGTCCCATAAACTAAATAACCAATTAAAACAGACGTAACAAAAGCCAATCCTGCTAATAATACTTGTTTTTTTCCTTTTGGATTTTCAATTAGAATTGAAACTAAAACCATTGTTAAAACTGCTATTGCACATGGATTTACTGAATCTGCAAGTGCGAGTCCTGTTAATTGCCAAAAATTTTCTAACATTTTGTTAATTCTCTCAATTGTTCAAAGGTTTTTACTCCCGTAAATATTTCTCCGTTGATTTTCCACGAAGGTGTTGCATAAATATCTGAACATCTTGTTCTTTCGTAAAAACAGTCAACTATTTCTATATGTTCTGCATTTTCTCCTAAAATCTTTTCTTGAGTTGTGCAATGTGAACATCCCAATTGAACATATAAGGTTGCCTTTTCACCTATACATTTTGCGGCTGCTTCATCTGTATCTGCAGCTTTTGGATGACCAATTGATAAAATAATTATTACTAAAACAAATAAAAAAATTCCAACTGTTATCAGTTTAAAATTTTGCTTTAACCTCTCTTTTTTTGCCATTCTTATTTTTTTATTAGGAATTGTTTATTTTTATTGCTTTCGCATGGACAATTGCATCTGATACTTTTTTCATTGCCGATTTTAAAATACGTGAAAATGTTGGTTGTGAAACCTCCATTCTTTTTGAAGATTCTTCTTGTGGCAAATCTTCGACGTATGTTAATCTTAGTGCTTCGAACTCTTCCATTAATAGTTCTATTTCTTCAATCTCTGATAATGGAATTCCTGCTGGTTTAAAATGATTAGAGTTTAATTTCCCCCTAATTTTTCTGTTTTTGCATGGTCTTGGCATAATATAAAAAAATAAAATAAATTTATAAAAGTTTTGAATGAATATTCATTAATTAATCATCCATTCTTCTACATCTTCTTTGTCCACATCCTCTACTGTTTCTTCTGCTGTTTCCAGCTCCAAAACGACCTTGTCCAGAGTTTTGTGGCTCTCTATTTTCACAGTTTCCCAATTGTCTTCCAGTCTTTGAACCTTCTCCCTTTGGGCCTGTTCCGTCTTTATTTGGCATTTTTTATTTTTCTCCTTTAATTTAATTATGAATATGTATTCATTTAGGTTTATAAATCTTTCTGAATATATATTCATAACGAGTGTTCTAGATAAAGTATTTAAATGAAAAATTTCTCATATGAGTATGTTGTTTTATATTATACTCGCTACATTTATTGTTAGTTTAATTAGTTTAATTGGGCTTTTTGC
>JAFGUD010000170.1 GCA_016938685.1 Bacteroidales bacterium
GAACCGGGGAAGGGACCTGGCGAATATATTCGTCTTTGGGATTTCTTTATAGATAAAACAAAAAATAGGGTTGCAATATTTGATCAGTCTCAGGCAAAAATTATTGAATATAGTTATGATGGCGAATTTTTGAATGAATTTCATGTAAGGTGCTGTCCAACAGAAGTTAAAAAAATAAAGGACAGTTATTATTTCTCTGATGTATCCATGGCTGTTGACACAATAATACATGAATATAACGGCAATGATATAATTAATAGTATCACCAAAAAAGATCTTTGTTTAGAGGAATACACCGAACATGTATTGCATCGTCAATCATTAACCATGTTCGATGATTCGATTACTTATTGGACTGAATTAAACAATTATGTGTTTAGAATAAAAGACGGCAAGGTATTGAAAAGGTATTTATTTGATTACGGGAAATATAGTTATGAAATAAAAAAATCAAAAGATGCTAATCAAGATTTAAGTAGGTATGAGTCTCATGGTACTGTAGAGCGTTTTATAGAAACAAAAAATTATATTTTTATTAATTCTGGATTTAAAAATTATGCGAAACATATTCTTTATGATAAAAAAACAAAATTAGCTTCAGTAGTTGACAATCAAATCTGTAACCGTAATCCATTTTTTAATAATTTTTCATTTGTTAACACAAAAGATGGACTTGTAAATTTCTGGCCTGATATTGACGGAAAAATAAATGATACAATGTTATATCAAACATTTTACGCTTACAATTTCAAAGAATCAAATTTTTGCGACCCAGAAGGTGAAGTTCAAAAAAGCAAAAACATTCAGTTGCAAAAAATTATTGATGAAAGTTCGGACACCGACAATCCTGTAATTATGATAATAACGCTAAAACAATAGATCGTGAGATTTTAGACATGAGACAATAGATCTTTCTTGTAATACACTACATTTCAGGAGTTTAAACAAGCAAGCTACTAAAACCTAAACAAATCAACATCAGCATTTTAAAAACATCAACGAACTATTGTCTTCAAACAACCCACTTAAAATGAAAATAATGAGAAAAAAATGTATTGTAAGTTTATGCATATTGTATTTATGCTGTTTCTGGTTCGGATGTAAAAATCATTCACAAGAGAATGAAAATATTGATGTTATACCAATAGATTTAAGTCAAATACAAGAAATTTCTTTTTTTGACGTATTCTCCGAAGTTGATATTATTCCACTTGAAACTAATAAAGATGTATTAATTCAATCTGTCGAAAAAGCCATACTTCATAACAATTGCTATTATATTCTCGACGATGAACAAGCCAAGATTTTTGTTTTTGATTTAAAAGGGAATTACATTTCACAAATAGGAAACCGGGGAAAAGGTCCGGGAGAATACCAGGGCTTCCGCATTTAAAAATAACTAAATAAAATTTGGGCCGTACTGTTCTAATCACTACATTTGCGAAGCATTGATGCCAAGA
>JAFGUD010000171.1 GCA_016938685.1 Bacteroidales bacterium
CAGCGAACGACACACCACGAACCCCGCAATGCAATTTACAATTTGTTACCAAACGTATTTTTTTTTAGTTTTTCAATTACTTCTTTGTCTGCAATATTTTCTATCGCGTTATTAGCTTTTTTTAGCTCATTTTCTTGGTCATGAGTTCTTGAAATTATCTCGTCAATTTCATGCGCGAAATCCCACTTTAATTGCAATATCTTATTGAGCTTGTTAACTTTTATTATTTCACAATGTATCAAATCTCCATTTTTAAAATTTTTGATTGCGCTTTTAATTATTTTCTTGTTTGTCGGATAAATTGTCGATATAGTTGGCAGTGTCGCGTTATATTTTTCACTTACAAGATAACTCGTTTTATCATCGTTGATTTTAATGATTTTTACGGGTAAGATTTCTCCAACTAATTTTTCAACTTCCCCGTTTATCCATTCTTTTGAAACTTTATTGTCTCCAAAAAGAAGTTGTTCTTTGTTGTTGCTTCCCAAAAAGAATACTTCAGTTGTTTCGCCGATTTCTAATTTTTCGAATGTTTCAAGTGGAGCAAAATTTGATTTATGAATCATTCCGACAATTGACCCGCAGTCCCAATTGAAATGATATCCAATATCTATAAATAGTCCATATTTTGTTTTATTGATAATTATTCCTTTGTATTTATCTGTTTCATTTAATTCTATTTTTTTGAATTGAGGAATCTCTCCATCTAAAATTAATGTCAAAGGATTTTTCTCAAATTGATATGTTTTACCAAAAAATATTTTTCCGTTTATTGAAGAATAAACAGCATTCCATGAATTATGATTTTCATATTTCCAGGGCATGTGGTTAAATGAAATAAACCCAAATAGACCAGCAGATTTTATTACAAAACCTTTTCTCTTTATTCCTGTAATTTTGAAAGGAATATTTTCACCTTTTTGTTCTAAGTTTTCAAAATTTGCGACGAGTTTTGATAGATAATCTTTCTCGTCTTGAAAATTGAATAATTTTTTCAAGTCAAGTTTTAGAGTATTCCATTCTATCATTTTCATGCGCTATTTTCTTTTTTTCAATATGTTTGGTAACGGTCACTTGTATGTGGTCGGGCGGGATTTCTGGAAGAAATCGTGTCAGACCCGCAGGAAAGTGGGCGAAAGGTTTGACTTGTCAGACCGCTAAAACCCCCGCCTGCCATATACAAATTGTTATGGGTATGTGCTTTATTTTTCTTCATCAATTCCAGAAACTGTCATTAATAAAAAGTCCAGACTTTTACTATAATC
>JAFGUD010000172.1 GCA_016938685.1 Bacteroidales bacterium
ACAATGAAAAAAAAGTTTTTAAAGCGTTTGGTGTATTAGCTATTATAGCTATACTTGCGCTTAATGTTAGTGTTGTTTTGGACGGCAGTTCAGATTCTATTTTAAAATGGGACGTTGTTGGAGAAATTTTGGCTGTCACAAACAGTGGTAGTAATAATAGCGGTGGTAGTGGAAGTGGTGGTGAAAGTAAGCCAAATGATTGTGGACCAGCCTCCGATTCAACTTGCTATGAATACACAACGAAATATGCTTGTATGGCAGTTTCAGAACCAGATTCGGGTTCAGATTGTAGAGACTAAAACATTTAGAGAAGAGGGTATCTCAAGTTTTTTGAGATACCTATTTTAAGTCACTTAAATCATATGTGGTTGATTTTAAAATTCATAAATAATTGATTTTGAAATCAAACATATCTTTAAGGTATAATTTAATTTTTTTATTATGAATAACAAAACCTGTTTAATTTTTGTATTTGTATTAGCATTTGTTACATTGTTTTCATGTAATGACGTTAGTAAAACCAAAGACAATTTTGATCCTAATATCTATAATTTGAATGTTAGAAATTCAATATCCCAAAATGAGAAAGAATACCTCATTTCAAGTATGGCCAAGAATATTACCTATGTAAAACTAGAAACTAACAATTTATCTTTTTTAGAACGTATTAAAAATGTTTGCATCACAGATAAATATATTTTTGTTGCTGATAATAAAAGTCTGTGTCAATTTGACAAACAAGGAAATTTTATTAGAAGAATTGGAAGAAAAGGAAATGGACCAGGTGAATTTGGGAATAAAATAAGATTCACAGTAAACAAAGATTTAAGTGAAATCTATGTTTTAAGTCACAGAACAATTTTGAATATTTTCGAAATGGAAACTGGGTCATTTAAAAATAGTTTTCGAGTTGATCTTGATATTTCAAGTTTTGCAACGTTGGAACCTGATAAATTAGTTTTCTTTACCAATGATGTAAACTCTAACGCTTTAATATCTACAATGTACGAAGCTTATCTTGTCAATCGAGATGGTAAAATATTGGACTCAATTCCTGACTATACTCGAGTTAACAATAGTAGTAATATATTAGGGCACACTGAATATTATATTAGAAATAGGAGTATTTTTTACAAAAGCTATTTTAAGGATACTCTTTTTAATTTAGATAATACCTTTACTAAAAGACCTATTATTTCGTACGATTTTCAAAATGAAGTACGAAGGAATAAAATTGAAATGGATGGAGGTGAGGACGAGGTTTCAAATTTTATATCAGTACTTAAAACTTTGGAAAATGATAAATATTTTTTTATCACAGCGGAAAAAGATTTAGTTCATGGAAAAAAAAGAGAATTTCAAAAAATTCTTTTTAAAAAAGATAATAATACCTTAAATCTAACAAGTGGTTTTAAAAATGATTTAGATGGCGGAATCACATTTTGGCCAAAATTTATTATTGAGGAGTTACTTGTAGATTGGGTTGAGGCAAAAGATTTAATTGAATACTATAATGCAACAAAGGAAACGGTCAAGCATTCAGCAGAATTTGAAAAACTAGCCAATTCTCTATTTGTAAATGATAATCCAATATTAATACTGCTTAAATGATTTTGAAAAATTCATTTTGTCAGTATAATATTTCTATTCTCTTTTTGAATAACAAAACAAGCTAAATATTATTTGTTGATTATGAAAAGGACATTATTATTATATATTATTACCCCTCTCTTGGTAAGTTTTTTGCTTGTTTTACACTTGAAGGTGAAATTAAATGAATCAATAGAGGAAAGTATTAGCAAGGATGTTACTATTAATAGATATAAAGATCACGTTGATAATTTAAAATATTTGAGGTATTTAGAAACTCTATCAGATGGAAGATCTCTTGATAGAAGTTTAATATTTCAAGACGGAGAAGGTGATGAAATGCCCATCTACGAGATATTTAAAGAAAAGACTTTAGTTTTTAGAATTACAGAATCAAGTTGTACTCCATGCCTAAAAAAGAAGTTTGGAATACTGAACAAAATGTTAAAAGATAAACAGCCTTTGAATTGTATTGTTTTGGCTACTTTTCTTACTTATAAGGATGCTAAAGAATTCTGTAATTCAGTTAACATTAATTGGCCAATATATAATTGTAATAGAGATTTTGATTTACCAATTGAAAAAAATGATATTTCATACTTTTTTATGTTATATGAAAATTTAATATGCCATAATTTTCAATCTGTCCTAACTAATGAATATAGAGAAATATTTTTAGGTTATTTTGATGCCATTAATAGATGATAATAACATGAATATTCATGAATTGAAATCACCAAATAGAATGATCTATTTGGATTCTGAACTTTATATAAACTTAAAAATCAAAATATTATCAAATATGATATAATTGGAAAAATATTGGCAGTTACAAATATTGGCAGTGACAGTGGCAGTAGTGAAGATGAGCCTTGTAAATGCACTAGAGAAACAAAAGAAGATGCAGACCGCAATAGGGATGCTGTTAATAAGTGTACTTGTATGAATGTATCTGAATCTTTTTCTGGATTATCATGTCCGTAAATGGAAAATTTTCACAACTGTGTAATATAAAATAAATATTACCAATAACTAAGAAGATACAAATTTGTATCTTCTTAGTTATTGGTTGTTTAACCCCCTCTCTGCCGCCAGTTTGCAACTGGTGGCTACGTAAAAAGGCTCATAACCCTCATCTGAGCATCCGCTTGTGCCAAACATTAAAGCTATTACGATATTTTAAGCAGCTAAAAAATAGTTTATCATAAACTTTACTAGGACAAACAGCTTTTGCATAATAAATTTTGTATCTTTAAACTTTACAAAATGAAAAAAAGTTTTTAAAGCGTTTGGCGCATTAGCTATTATAGCTATACTTGCGCTTAATGTTAGTGTTGTTATGGACAGCAATTCAAC
>JAFGUD010000173.1 GCA_016938685.1 Bacteroidales bacterium
ACGGAGAGATTCGAACTCTCGACCCAATGATTAAAAGTCATTTGCTCTACCGACTGAGCTACGTCTCCTGATGGGAACGTTGAAAAACGAAACAAGTTCTTTTTTCAACAGTTCGGCGTGGATTTTGACACTTTTACATCCAAATGTCAACCTTTTTTATCTATTTTTGTATTTTATACATAATAAAAACAACGTGTAATAACAATATATCTTTCAACATATTGATTTTTTGTCAAAAAAGCACTATAATTGTATGGTTGGAATATAAAATTAAAATGGCAATGAAATTAAATGATTTTCTACTGGCGTATTATAAGCAACTGCACTTTAACAGTATGCCTGTTGAAGTGCGTGCATCATTTATTGCCGCAGAGAAAAATAACCAGTTAACAAAAGAAATGTTGGTCTGGGCAAATGGTAAAGATGAAGATCCAATAACTGGCGCGCCTAAAATTTCTCCACTGGTTCCAGAAGATCGAAAATCATGGTCGCAAACCATAGTAAATAATAATTTACCAAGCGCCGAAACCGAGTTATCTCAAAGCGATTGGGGTAAACTGTTTCAGATATTCCAGAGCACCATGCGTGCTATGAATGCCAACAAAAAAGTATTTACTGAAAAAGACAAAGTAAATGCCTTCATGTCTGAATATTTTGGTGATGGAAAAATATTCAATGTTGGTAATTTAGATGAAAAATCCATTTCTGCCGCAGAAAAAATGTCTAAGTTTTTATCTGAAAACGATAATGAAATGGGGTACAAGATTTTTAATATCTTAGCCGCAGCAGACAATAAAACATTTGAAACAAAAAGCGATTTTAACCAGTTTCTAAAAGATTTGAAGGATGGTAAATATAAAACTGATGTTAAAATACGAAATAAACTTGAACGTCTATCACAAATAATTTCTGGAAATTGGGACTTATTTGAAAGCAAAGGTGTAAATTTTTCAACTGGTAGTGCATTTACAATAGATGATGCCTCTCAAATTGCAAATAATCTGACCGAAGATGAAAATGTAAATTCATATAAAATTAGGCAGTTCAAACGCGATTATAACGATATCTTGAATACATTGTATAAGACATCGGATGTTCTAGAAGTATTTTCACAATATGATAATGAAAAAATTTCTGGTCCATTAAAAAAAGCCCGCGAAAAAGTAAATTATGACGTACCAGAAAGTGATAATTATCTGGCGCCAAAACATACTGATAAATTAACAATATCACAAAATATTTCTAAGTGGTTTGGTGAAACATATAAAGATTGTTTGGAAAAATATACCAGCCTGCGTGGCGACAGAATGTTTGTTTCAAACGATGCAAATCTTATAATCAAAGCATTAGACAAAGCAAAAATTAAAACAACCGATGGTTTAGATAAAGTTCTGTCTGAGTCTGAAAATATAAAAAAGAATTTGACCCCTGTAACTCGTAAGAATTTTGAATACTTTACTAAAATTATGGGCGAATTAAAAGCAACTATGCCAAAGGCATTTGCTGGGGCCATGAGTAACGGTCGTCAATTAAGGGCATTAGTATCTGAGATGATTATATCTGCTGTTTCAAACGGTAAAGTTGAAGAAGCAAAAGTCGCAATGGAAGTATTATCAGTTATTAAATATGGATATACAACCAGTAAAATTATGGATGTATTGCGTAATGAAAACTTTACTCTGTTTTCTGACCAAAATCTTTCATGGAATAAGGGTAATGATGCAATTAAATTTGTTACAACTGCTCTAGATAAAACCGTAAAAACTGCTTTTTTAGGTATTGGATATGGAATAACAATAACTAAAAATACCATTCAACGTTCACGTAGTTCTTTTAATGGCAATGTTAAACCAGTAGAAAAAGCCCAAGAAAAATGGAGTAGTTTACATTCAGATAAACTACTATCATTGGAAGAAAGAAAAAACCAAACAATTGAAGATAAAAAAAGACGTAAATCATTATTACGAAAGTTGAATAAACGTTATGATATTAATTCTAGGAATATTAATAAAAAACAAAAAGATTTAGATAATTTAAATAAAGATATTGAAGATATAAAAAAAGAGCTTGATGAAGTAACTGAATACATAAATATAACAAATAATGAAATTACTAATCTGGAAGAATATATTGAAAATATTAAAGATTCTCAAGCTTTTATTGCAATGACAGACGAAGAAAAAACTGATATTATTTCAAAAAATAATTCTGAATTAAAAAATTTGCATAATGATCTTTCTAGCCTTGTAGAAGGTAAGAAAAAACTAGAAGGAAGTTATAATAATTTAATTGATGAAGCCAAAATAAAAAGAAAACCTATTGATTATTTCAACTCTGCAAAAGCAAGTGTAGCTGAGATGGATGAGCAGATTAAACGATATGATGAAGCAACCACAAAATGGAATGATAAAGATAAAAATATGTATCATGAGTTAATGGCACATTGGGATTTCTTGGAATCTGGCAAAACA
>JAFGUD010000174.1 GCA_016938685.1 Bacteroidales bacterium
AGTAAGATGTCTTGCTAATTTTTCGAAGAATCTTTCTCTGTCTATGTCAGAGTCGTAGTATGTTCCAGTTAGTTTTGCTGCGATTTCTTTGTATGCTCTTGCGGGTTTAGATTTCGGATGTGTGTGAATAACTGCATTTCTTAACGCAAGTGCTTGTTGCATTGTTATATCTTCGGGTATGGAACCTAATATTGGTACTTCAAGCATTTCTCTTACTGTTTCTGGTTGTAGTTCTGATTTATTTCTTCTAACTCTTGTAATTATTGCTCCAGTTACTGGTTTTTTCATTTGTTCAGCCACTTTTATTGTTTTTAGCGCGTCTGTTATTGCTGGCATTTCTGGGTTTGTTACAAGAATTAGCTCGTCAGCAGCTTCCATTATTTTTATTGCTTCGTCTCCTAATCCTGCTGCACAATCTACAATTATGTAGTCCGAAATTGCTTTGAAATCTTTTACGAAATTTTTTAGTTTATCTAATTTTATGTTTTTTAGTTCTTTTATTGACAAAGAAGAGGGGATTATTTTTATTCCAGAATCGTGTTCGTATACGGCTTCAAAGGGATATGCTTTTTTTTGTAAAACGTGATTTAAGCTTATTGGAACTTCTGGTGCATTTAGGTGTATGCCGATGTTTGGCGTTGACATGTTCGCATCGATTATTAAGACATTATGACCAAATTGGTTCATCGCGGCTCCAAGGTTTATTGCAGTTGTTGTTTTTCCTACTCCTCCTTTCCCGGATGTAATAACAATTAATCTTTTCATTTTAATAGAAATGTTTTTGTTTCATTTATAAATTTTTCAAGCATTTCGGCGTAAATTTTAAGTTGTTCTAAATTTACTTCAACTATTTCTCCTCGAAATTGAATTTTAAGTGATACGTTTTTTCTAAATTCGCCTATTCTTTCCGTTTTTAATTCTTCAAGTTTTCTTAGCATCATAAAAAAATCCATTGTTTTTTGAAAGTTTTCGTTGTCTTTGAATATTTCTTTTGCGGATTTTATTTTTCCTATTGCATTGTCAGGAATTTCTTTTATTTGTCCGTTCTTTTGAGCTTTTTTTAGAAGTTCATTGTTGCAGGTTTCAATCATTTTTCGCCATCGAAGTAGAAGATTCATTATTACATCACATGTTTTTGTATATTTTAGGCTAACATAAAGTAAGTGGTCTGCACTGATTTTTTCTTGAATTATTTCTTCCATTTTTAAAGCTCCGAAAATTTGCGAGAATTATCAAAAGGAGGGCTCTCTCCTTTTTATATTTATCCTTTATGGTTTGATTTGGTTTTTAGAATCAATTGTTTTTTTATGAAATATTTCTTTTATTTTTTTTATGGATTCAAATGTTTTTTTTAATTTTTCATTGTTTATTTTTTCTAAATTTTGGTTTTCATCCATAATTATTACGCTCCCTCTTCTCATAAATTCTATTGAGCTTTTTTTGTGTTTTTTTTCTAAGTCTATTATTTCTAATATGTTTGATATTTCATTTTCCATTTCCCAATCTTTTGCTATTTTGTTTTTTAATATTTCTAAGTTTTGAGAGATTTCTCTTGTTAAGGTTATTATTTTTTTTGCATGGTTATATTTTAAAATTGATTTTAAGATTATTTTTCCTGCGGATGCTTCTTCTTCAAGAATTGTTAGAATTAGTTTTTTATTTTTGAAAAATTTTGAAATGAAAAGATTTTTTTCTATTCTTTTCATTTTTTCATTAAATACTTTTATTTCTTCAAAATGCTCCATTAGGTTTTGAGAAAGTGTTGGTTTTTAAGAATTGTTATTTAGATTATGATAATTCCATAATTGCGTCGGCTAAATCGCCAGTTTCTTTTAATGTTTTTTCTGCGATTTCTTTTGAGCAACCTGTTTTTTCCATAATCGTTTTTATGTCTTCTTCTGAAATTCCCACTTCTTCAGTCTCTGTTTTTTCTTCACCTGCAATTTGATAAGAAGTTTGTCCTTGCATTTTTATTTTTGTTATGCTTGGTTCCGTTATTATTATTCTTTCGCCGTCTTTTTTTTCAATAATTACTCTTTCTGCAATTATATTTTCTTGGGAAATTCCCATTTTACGCATCATACCTTGCATTTGTCTTGGGTTTACTCCGCCAAACATTTTATCCAAAGATGTATTTTAGGCTGATTCTGAATGCTAGAATTAGAACTATAAATCCAATTACATGAACTGGTTTTAGCATGAATTTTGAGTCGTATTCTTCTCTGTAGCTTACTAGTCCACCGAATCCACCTGGTAAATTTATTTTGTTTTGTGGTTTTGCCATAATAAGAAAATGAAATTATTATTTATAAAAGTTGTTGAAGGGCTATGG
>JAFGUD010000175.1 GCA_016938685.1 Bacteroidales bacterium
CGAATAGTTGGAAGCGGTTTAAAGATATAGAAAAACATTATCTTGAAACTATCGAAATTCCAACGCTATATTAAACCAGAGCCTTTATTATATTTCACTTAAATTCAATATCATGAAAAAAATATTAGCTTTTTTTATTGTAATTTTTATGCTTTCTAGTTGTGAAATCTTAGAACAATTATTACAACAATCGGCAGGCTCATTAGCTCCCACAGAAACAGAAGTCGTTCAGGGTTTAAAAAAAGCGTTGGAATTAGGGACAGACTATGCAGTTACAAGTCTTAATAAAAAAGACGGGTATTTTGGTAATCCCAAAGTTAAAATTCCTCTTCCTGATGACGTAAACAATGTTTTCAGTTTTGCAATGAACAATAATACTGTTAAAAAACTGGGATTTGATAAAATTTTACAGAAAAAAATCGACGATGTTATTCTAGCAATAAACCGTTCGGCAGAAGAAGCAGCTCGTGAAGCTAAACCAATTTTTGTAAATACTCTTACAAATATGACAATTTCTGACGGAATGAATATTTTGAAAGGAAATGACGTTTCTAAAAAAGTTTCAGGGTTCGACTCACTTGCTGCAACTCATTATCTTGATTTTAAAACCCGAAATCAACTTTTTAATCTATATCAACCAAAAGTTAATACAGCTCTAAGCAAAGACCTTGGTCTCGGATTCTCTGCTAATGACGCTTGGGAAACTGTTATAAAATATTACAATTCTATAATCGCTCCTGTTTTGGGAAAACCAACTATCGATTATTCTTTGTCTGATTTTGCTACAACAAAAGCCCTTGACGGAATGTTTTATATGATTGGACAAGAAGAAAAAAACATAAGACAAGACCCTTTCAAATGGGCAATTGATATTATTAAGAAAGTGTTCGGATATGTACATCAGTAAAACGAAGAACTAAGAATGAAGAAATTTGAAAATAAAAGATATTGATATTTATATATTCACTGATTGAAAGATTTACACATTGAAAGATTGAAAGATTTACACATTTAAAGATTTACAAATTAGAAGATTGAAAAAATGAAACTTTATATTGTTCCAACACCTATTGGAAATTTACAGGATATTACTTTTCGAGCAATTGATGTACTAAAATCTGTTGATGCAATTCTAGCTGAAGATACTCGGAAAAGTCGTGTTTTATTAAATCATTTTTCAATCAGCACTAAATTAGAGTCATTTCACAAATTCAACGAACATGATAAATTAAATTCTATCATAAACCGTTTATTATCAGGAGAAAAAATAGCTTTGGTCAGTGACGCCGGCACACCAGGAATTTCTGACCCCGGATTTTTAATTATTCGCGAAGCAGTTAAAAATGAAATCGACATTGAAACACTTCCGGGAGCTACTGCTTTTGTTCCTGCTCTTGTAAATTCAGGATTACCATGCGATAAATTTGTTTTCGAAGGATTTCTTCCGGCAAAAAAAGGCAGACAAAAAAGACTAAAAGAACTTGCAGAAGAAAAACGTACAATGGTTTTTTACGAATCGCCATACAGAATAGCAAAAGCAATTGATGAATTTATTGAATATTTTGGAGAAGACAGATTAGTTTCAATAACTCGTGAAATTTCTAAAATATACGAAGAAAACATCAGAGGAACAGCTAAAGAAGTTAAAGAAATTATAAAAGAAAAAACGCTGAAAGGAGAATTTGTTATTGTTGTGCAAGGGAAAATAAGTGAATGATTGAATAATAGAATAACTTAGAACTAAAAGACTGCCGACTGAAGAATAAATAACTTAGAACTGTTGACTGAGGACTATAAAAACAAACATACAAATTGAACAAAAATGGACAACATCAATACAAAACATTATCGTTATCCCGGAACCAGACCGTTTTTGGAAACCGACAGAAAACTTTTTTTTGGACGCGATAATGACATCATTGAATTATACAAACAAATTCAACTTGAACAGTTGATTATTCTTTTTGGGAAATCCGGACTTGGTAAATCTTCTTTGCTAAATGCCGGTGTTTTGCCATTACTCAAAGAAAATGATGATTATTTGTCGATACCTGTTCGGTTTAATGTTTCAAAAGATGAAAAAGATCAGACCCCAACAAAAATACTATTGGCAAAATTGAGACAAATTGCTGATTACAAGAATTTTATTACAGATAAATTATTAGATAAAAGCGTAGACGACACATTACAAGACAATATCGATGAAAGTTTTTGGTTTGCTTGTAAAAGTATTCAAATTCAACATAAGCCAAAAGCTATTTTCTTTGTTTTCGATCAATTTGAAGAGCTTTTTTCTTTTAATTCTGAAGAAGTTAAGCGTTTTAGCTTTCTACTTGCCAGCCTTATACATGGTCAAACTCCACAAAAATATCTTGACCTTTCGATAGAAAAATCTGAAACAGATGAAGATTATTTTTCAGAAGATGAAATTAATATTTTATATGAACAATTGAACATAAAGTTTGTTATTGCAATTCGTTCTGATAAAATGAGTTCACTTAACAGACTTAAAGATTACTTGCCCCAAATATTAAGACGAACATTTGAGTTGAAGCCTCTAACTGTTGAACAGGCGAAAAAGGCAATGTTAGCTCCGGCAAAAGCAGATGGTGATTTTGTTTCACCTAAATTCAAATTTTCTGTTGAAACCACAGAATTGGTATTGAATTATCTTTCAAAAAATGGTCAAAAGCCTATTGAAACTTTTCAGCTACAAATGTTATGTCAATTTAGCGAAGAAAAAATCATAAAAAAACAAGAAGAAAATAAACAGAAAAAAGAGTTTGTAGTTACTCCTGAAGATATTGGAGATCCTGATTCTATTTTTGCACGACACTATCAAAGTTTAATCGAACAAATAAGTGACAAAACAGAGCAGTTAGCTGTTAGAAGGTTGATTGAGGAAAACATGATAATTGAAGGTGTACGTGTACCGGTACCTGACAAAGTCGTGGTATTTTTACATAAAATTTCACCGGAAACATTACATAAACTTATTAACAGTAGGATTCTACGTTCTGAGCCGAATTCCCTTGATGGCTACAGTTACGAAATTAGCCACGATACACTCGTAGAGCCAATTCTTACACTGTTTGAGCAGAGAAAAGAAGAGGAAACTCAACTTGAAAAGGACAGAATTAGGCATATAGAAATAAGTGAATTAAAAGAAAAACAAGCAAAACAGCGTAGACAAATTCTTTTTGTAGGATTATTTTCATTAATAAGTCTTGCTTTTGCAATTTTTGGTTTTGTGATGTGGCGAAGTACAGTAAAAACAAAAAACGAATTACAAATAGCAAGAATCGAAGCAGAACAAGCTCTTTCTAAAGCAGATAAATTAGTTAATGCTTTTTATTTTTATGATGATAAATATGCGTTAGCTTCTGAAAAAATAGAAGAAGGAAGTAGTTCTAAAATTGTGTATTATTTTATTGATAAAAATGGAAATAAGGTTGAAAAACTTGGAGAATGGGAATCGGCAGAAATATTTGATAAAAACACTGGATTTGCAAAGGTTTATAAAGAAAAATTGAATTATTTGTTAGATACTTCAGGCAGAAAGTTTCAGGTTGCATATACAATTGATAATCTGACTCCTAAAACTACTGCTCTTGATTTATCCGGCAATAATTTATCTTCAATTCCTCGTGAAGTTTTTCGAAATCCGCAATTAGAAGTGCTTTTATTGTCTAATAATCAAATAGATAAGATTTCACCTGAAGTTGTTAATAATACAAAACTTTCAATACTCAATTTGAATGGAAATATTTTGACTGAAATTCCTAAACAAATAGGAGATTTAGTTTCGTTGCATGAATTGTATGTCAGAAATAACCAAATTGCTAGTATTCCTGATGAAATTGGAAATTTGACTAATCTTGTAAAATTAGATTTAGGTAAAAATAAATTGCAAATAATTACTCCAACTATTGGAAAGCTTAAGGCATTGACAATGTTAAATTTGAATAGTAATCAAATTGCTGTTTTACCGGAAGAAATTTGGAACTTAACAAATCTAAAAGAATTAGATTTGGGTTGGAATTTAATAACTCAGATTTCAGCTAATATAAATCAGTTGCAAAATCTACGCACACTTTATCTTGATTATAATTTACTTGAAGAATTACCTGATGAAATTTCGGAATTGGAGAATCTCTCAAAGTTTATTTGCAGTAATAATATTTTATATAATTTGCCTGAAAATATTGGAAATTTATCAAGCTTAACTGTTTTTTTTGCAAATACAAATGCTTTAAAAATTTTGCCCGAATCGTTTTGTAATTTGACTAATCTTTCTAAATTACAAATAAATCAAAATGAGCTTAAAATGTTACCCGATAATTTTGGTAACCTATCTAAATTGACAGAAATCTATATTTCTAAAAATCAGATCTCAGAATTGCCAACTTCTATTGGTAATATTGAAGGTTTAGTTGTGTTGAATTGTAGCGAAAATAAATTAAAAACATTACCTGTTGAAATAGCTTTTTTGAGTAACCTTCAAGAGTTAAATTTAAAATCTAATTTAATTGAATCGCTTCCTGATGAATTATGGGTTTTAAATAAATTGTATATACTTGATTTAAGTTATAATGAGCTGGAATCTGTATCCTATAGAATTCAAAGTCTTGAAGTATTACAATCGTTGGATATTAGTTCTAATAAATTAAAATCGTTACCAATAGAAATTGGTAATTTAATGAATCTGAACGTTTTAAAACTGAATAACAATGAATTACAGGCTTTACCAAGCGAAATTGGGAATTTAGGTAATTTAATGGAATTAGATTTGAATTTTAATCAAATTACAGCAATTCCTGCATCTTTTGGGAAACTGATTTCTTTAAAAGTTGTCAAAATTCAGAATAATAATTTAAAATCTTTACCCAATGAAATAAGTAGTCTTTCTGAGTTGACTTTTTTAGATGTTTCTAATAATCAAATTGAAAATTTACCGCAATCGGTCAGTACTTTAGTGTATCTAACAAAATTGTACGCAAACAATAATTTGTTGAGTAATGTCCCTTCCGATATTTACAACTTATATTTTTTGTCGGATATAAATTTAAGTGAAAATAAATTTGAAGAATTTCCCAAAGATTTATGTAAATTACCACATTTAGAAAAACTTAATTTATCGCATAATTCAATAAATAAAATTCCAAAAGAAATTGCAAAATTAACTGAACTTGTAGAGCTTGATCTTAGTTATAATAATATTGAAAAAGTTCCTAACGAAGTTGAGCAATTGTTGAATTTAAGTGTTTTAAATTTAGAAAACAATAAAATCAACCTTATTACAAAGAAAATCGGTAAATTACAAAACTTAAAAGATCTAAACCTATCAGTAAACGATTTAGATTCTGTTCCTTCTGAAATAGGTGATTTACAGAATTTACAAGCTTTAAGACTTAATAATAATAAAATAAAGAAAATACCAGATGAATATTCAAAGCTAAAAACAAATTTAGAAACCTTTGAAATAAAAGAAAATCCTATTTCTGATTTGCCTGATGAGATCAAAAAAATGAAGTCTGATACCGATTAGTTTATACAAAATAAAATTCTGTCAAAAAAATTTGGAGAAAATCTTATTTTTATTTAATTTCAGGCAAATTTTAAAAACTAACTTATTATGTTAAAATCATTTGAAGAAGTTAAATCGCAAGGTAGTTTAGATTACCAAGCATTTGAACAACAACGCCAGGATTCTCATGCCAAAAACAAAAAAGGTTTGATTATGGGTGGCGCAATTGGCGGAGGCCTTGTTTTAGTTGGAATTATTTTGATTGCGGTTGGATTAAGTATTGGTGGATTGCTTATTTTCCTAGGAATTCTAACATTTGGTATTTATTTTGCCGTTGTTAATTCAAAAGCGAAAAAAGAGCTAAAAGGGAAAATATTAGGAGATATTGTAAAAGGTATCGATCCTGAATTTTCTTATTCTGTTGGAGATAGAGAATTTGTACCTGAATTTAGAAAATCCGGTTTCAAAAAATCTGCCAGTGGAACAACAGTTGATGACGTATTTATTGGTAAGATGAATGGAATGAGATTTGGACTTGGAGAAATTAAAGTTGTTCGCAAACAAAGTGAAAAAAGAACAATAACTGTTTATCAAGGACCTTTTGCACATGTTGAAGCTGCTCAAAATTACGGTTTTACAAGCATTATTCCCGATACAATGGAAAAAGCATTGGGTGGGGTAGGTCGTCTGCTTCAAAAAGCTGATATTTCTCGTTTAAACCAAAAATTACTTAAAATTGAAGAAGATCAAACTTTTGAAAAATATTTTGCTGTTTGGTCAAAAGACGAAGCTACTACAAAACAAATTCTAAATCCTGAATTCAGAAGCTATCTTGTTGGACTTGCTACAATGAGTCAAACCTATGTAGGTTGGAGAGACAACAAAATTTATTTTGGAATGGATAATCGCAGAGATTTGTTCAATTTAAAATTAAAAAACCCTATTACTGAAAGTACTGTTCGTCAATTTTATGATGACTTTGCTCAATATTATAATATACTTGAAAATGTTGTTTCATTTGTAACAACAGGTTCTGGTGCAGGTGGAAATATTCCAAGCTCAGATGGAATAGACGCTCCTCCTCCTCCTCCGGCAGGTGAAAATACAGACTATTATGGACCTAGTGGAAATGAAACTCCACCACCTCCACCACCACCTCCTGGATTTTAATTCGAATAAAAGACGGCATCATTGATGTCGTTTTTTTTTACGTTTATACCAAATTGTTAAAATAATTCCAAGAATTATTTTTTACAAGTTGTTCCCGAAATATTTCGGGACAAGTAATGCCGATTGACTTTAAAACCAAATGTTTTTATAAAATAGTCCAAAACTATTTTATAAATTACATTGGTAAATGCCGATGCTACATTGATTTAGTTCAAAC
>JAFGUD010000176.1 GCA_016938685.1 Bacteroidales bacterium
GTTTGAACTAAATCAATGTAGCATCGGCATTTACCAATGTAATTTATAAAATAGTTTTGGACTATTTTATAAAAACATTTGGTATTAATTGTTCAATTCCGAAGAATGAAGATTCTTTATTAGGTTAACCGTTTTTTTGAGAGACACTTCCTGTTGCCAGTGTAGAACAATAATGGATTTTATGTGTGTTTTTTAATTTGTATAACTCCGAAGAATGAGGAGTCTCAGGCTCGATAAAAACCAGTCTCATTATAGACTCCTTCTAACGTCGGATAGACAAACATGGTAGTCTTTCATTAACTTTTTAACAAAATGTATTTTCTCTAATTTTTATAAAAGATTTTATTTTCTTTGCCTATATGAAAACTACAATTTTTATTCTTACAATCTTATTTTTCATTACATGCAAAAAACCACCTGAAGAGAAAACTAATTACGATTTTTCAAATTACGGTGTTTTTGTTGTGAACGAAGGAAATTTCACTTATGGAAATGCATCTTTATCATTTATCGACTTTGAAAAAGATACAATTTACAATCAGGTTTTTTACAACGCAACTACATATCCCTTGGGTGATGTAGCACAATCGATTACATTATGGAATAACCTTGCTTTTGTTGTGATAAATAATTCCGGGAAAATTTATGTAATTAACAGTATAACAGCAGAATATATTGGCACAATCAAAAATTTATCTTCTCCAAGATTTGTAGAAATTATTTCAGATAATAAAGCTTATGTTTCTGATTTATATAGCAATACAATAGCAATTGTAAATCCTTTAACTTTTGAAATTACAGGGAGTATAAACATAGGAACGCCAACTGAAACAATCACTAAATGGCACAATTTTGTTTTCGTGACAAATTGGAATAAAGGTAATAAGATTTTTAAAATAAATACACAAACTGACAATGTCGATACTTCGATTGTTGTAAATTATCAACCAAATAGTTTAGTAATTGACAAAAACAACAAACTTTGGGTTTTGTGCGACGGAGGAATGGATGTCGATACTTCAAAAAATGATTTTCCGGCACTGATTTGTATTAACCCAAATAATATGCAAATTGAAAAGAACATTGAATTTTCAAACAAGCTTGAATCTCCAACACATTTGAATATCAATTCTACTTTGGATACATTATATTATTTGAACAGTTCATGGAATCAAAATATTTCAAACGGCGGAGTTTTTAAAATGTCAATAATCGAAGAGCAACTACCAAATAATGCTTTCATAGCCGAAAATAATAGATTGTTTTATAGTTTTGGAGTTGGCAAAAAAGATGAGATTATAATTTCAGATGCAGTTGATTTTGCACAAGAAGGAAGTGTTTTTCTTTATTCAAAAAGCGGGAATCAAATTAAAACTTTTAAAGCGGGAATCATCCCCGGATATTTTATGTTTAATGAATAATTTTGAGAAATTGTAAAATATTTATTAAATTTGTCAAAACATAGGACTTATTGATTGCACGATAAAACAAAACAACTATCATACAATCACACTTTCATATTTAAATTAAATAATCGAACATTCTCAAATTTCAAAATAAAGAAAATGGCAAAATTATCACACAAAATAACAACAAACAACAATAACGATAACACGAATCAGAATAATAATCAAAATCAAAAAATTGGTTTTACACTTTCTACAAAAGTAGATAATAACGAAGAAAATACTCAGAAAGAGCAGACACAAGAGACTGATATTGAAGTTGATGTTGAATTGATAAAAAAGCCGATTTCTATTGCTCAAATAATTGAAAAAATTGGAATGGCAAATTTTGGTACACTTACCAAAGAAGATGTTGACACGCTATTTCCCCCTGAAACTGAAGTAAATTCAGAAGAGGTGAAGAAAAAAATTATTGATAAAGTTTTAAAATCTGAAATTTCATTAGTTCTGGAAAAATATGCAGATGAAATTAATCAAAAATATGCTAACTTATTAGCAGTGATTAAAGATAATGAGGAAAAAATAGGGAAACAAGAAATTCAGGTGAAAAATCTGACTATGCAAGTTGAAGATGCTGAGGAATTAGTTTATAAGACTGAAAAAAAATACGCTGATACCGTTCCCGTTGAAGATTTAATTCTTGATTTTATTAGAAGTAAAATTTCAAATCAGTATACTCTAAAAATAGTTGAATTATTAAAAGAAGGTTATAAGAATGGCGGGAAAAACGGTACTAAGTTTATTTTTGGATTCTTGAAAGGCTTTGTATTTGTTGAAGAAGCAATTTTAACATTAGGAGCTGACGAAAAAGAAAATCTGGATTTGTTGCATAATTCCGGCAAAAATTTATTGTCAAATATTTCTGAATTAACTATTCCTGAACGTAGACCTATTTTAGACATTGTTGCTAATTTGTACAACAGTTATATGAACGAATATGATTTTGTGTCTCCTGAACAAACCTTGCAAATCGACCCAAATATTCATAATGCAGATGGATTAGGAGGTAGCGTTGTAAAAGAAGGAAAAAGTTTTGCCGTTGTGAGGAGGGAAACAAAAAAACCTGTTTATTATGCAGATATTAAAACAAGATAAAAGCCCGATTGGGCTTTTTTTTAGTTTACTCCTAATTTTGTTTTAAGTTGTCCTATAATATTATCCCAAAGTTCCAGAGCATCGTTTTTATCCTCATCATCTTCAACAAAATCAGTAACATATAGAGTTAAATCTTTAGTCATATTACTCTTTTCAATATTAAATTCTAAAAATTCATCTTCTTTATCATTCCATTCAAATTTAACGCACAAAGCTTTTCTGTCTAGCTTTATTGTAGCATCACGCTCACTACCATTCCATTTAAAAAAGAAAGTTTCGTCTTTTATAGTAACATCATCTGCAAACCATTCAGATAGTCCTGATGGAGTACTCAATCTTTTAAATAAAATATTTGAAGAGGTGCGAAATATATAATCGAGCGTTACTTTTTTCATAATCTGTCGTTTAATAGTTAATTTTTCACTAGTATTTTTCTTTCTAATATTTTGCCTTCCGATTTTAGTAGAGTTAAATATAATCCGGAGTTTAAAAAATTAAGATTAATTGGTTCTTGTGAATAAATAAAATTTGATGTAATAATAGAACCTGCAATGTCATAAATTTCAATTTCTAATGGATACTTATCAGAATTTACAATAATGAATTCATTGAAGGGGTTTGGGTAAGTGTTTATGTTGTAATATTCAACTTTATCAATAGCATAATATGTTATATAATCAATAATATCATTATTTAAGAAGAAGTTTACATATAACTCGTCGTTTGATTTAAGTTCAAATGTGCATACATTAGCTTCATAACCAGGAATTTCTAAAACAATATCATACTTCCCGTCAGGTAAGTAATCAAAACTTTTTGTAGACAATGAGTTTAAACACAGAGAATTAATTGGTTCTTTTTTTGAATTGTAAAGAACAACATTAACTGCTTCAAAATTATAGAATAATAAGCTGTCAATATTGAAATTCACAGAGTTTTCTCCAACATAAATATCTTCATTCTTTATTAAATCTATTCTAAAATTATTTATATTTGATTGGACATCGATTGGTTTTGAATTAGCCCATGAATATTCCATGTCATGATAAGTTCCAATATATTTTGGGAAATAAAGTGTGTCTAATTCAAAATTTGGGAAAGCATAAAAAAAGTATTCTCCTTTCAAAATTGCATCGTATTTAAAATGACCATTTTTAATTTCACAAACATCTATTAGAGAAAAAGACAAATCCCATTCTGTACTAGCAACTGCGATAACATAACCATTTTTCAGAGGTACACCTGAGGCATATACATTACCAGTTAAACTTATAGTTTTTCCAATAATAACTCTTTCGGAATAAGTCTTTTTTTCTTCGTTTTTGAAGACAGTCATGTTAACTTTATAGCTACCCGGGGTATATAAATGAAAAATTTCTTTGCCTTTCCCTTCCAAGCCGTCTCCAAAATCCCAATATACAGAATCTGCCTCAAAGTTACTAATTTGGCTAAAATAAACTTCATTCGAAGAATTGAAAATTTCATAATAGAAAGCAATAGTCCATTCTGGGTTGCTTTCTGTACAGATATTAAAATTAACTTCAATTAAATCACAAAACAAACCATTAATTCTTTTATAAATGAACTCATACCCTTTGTTACAAAAAGTATAGGTGCTAATGTTAAAATTAAGTGAATCAAGTGAATTTATATTTATTGTATCGCAGTAAAAACCATCTAGATTTGTTTTTAAACTATGAGACATAGCCTGTCCTTTTTCAAACGTAATAAACACGTCATGTTCAGGAACTGGTAAGTTATTAATGGAGTCAAATACTTGTCCTTTTATTACAATATTTTTCATAAACCAGTTTGGATTATGGCAAATTCTAAAATCTACTATTGTTTCGCCTACAATAACTTCAGCTAATTCAGTGTAGCTTTTCCAATTATTTCCACAATATCCTCGAACCACAACCAGCGCTGTTTCTTGATTTTCGTATAAATGTGTAAAATAGTAAAATCCGTCATTGTTAGTATAAACAGTAAATTTTTTGGTAGTATCATTACTGTTTGGGTAAACAATAACTGGGAAATTGTCATAGACTTCGTTGCCGGACATATTAGACACGTATCCGCTTATGGTAAAAACGGTTCCGTCTGTACTTGAAAGAAGTTTTAGACTTGCAAATAGTAATATGATAATAACTGAGCGTTTCATAATATAACGCCGTAAATTTAAACAATTTTTTTCAGTATTGCAATTAAATTTTGAATATTTGATTAACTATTTTTGTTCAAGGCATAAAAAAAGCCACGTTCCTGAATGATTGAAATTATTTTTTTTTCATCTTCTAAAACTCCGAGATATTTATTTACTTCGTTTATGTGTAAACCCAAAATTTTGCTTAAATCTTCCAAAGTACATGGTCTTCGGGAGATTGTTTCCAAAATTGCGCTTTCTGTATCTGTTCGGTATGATTTAATATCTTTTCGTTCGGGAGCAGAAGCTATTATTTCTACGTTTGGTAAATTCCACTGATTAACTATGAATTTTAACTCAGCTTTTGATGCCGGTCTTAAATCTACAACTGTTCCGGGTCTGTCCAGTGTGTTTAATTGAACTTTTTCGGGATTAATTTTCAAAATAGCTTCTTTTAAATTTGAAATATTTTCGGGGCTATCATTGTATCCCGGCAAAATTAATATTTCAAGCCAAATTATTCCTTTAAATTCTTTTGTGAAATCAATTATTCCTTGTAAATATTTTTCAACTGTAAGACTAAGCTCTGGTTTGTTAATTCTTTCAAAATCAGGTGAATAAACGGCATCAAGTGAAGGTAAAACTAAATCGGCATCTAATATTTCTTCTCTTACTTTTTTGTCCCACAGTAAGCTGCCGTTTGTTAAAACAGCCACTGGTATATTCGGTCGTGTTTTTTTTACAAATTTTAAAACATCACCAATTCGTGAGTTTAAAGTTGGTTCACCGGAACCGGAAAAAGTTATGTAATCAGGATCAGGGTTTGTGCTGAAAAAATCCTCTAATTCAGCAGTAACTTTTTTATATAATATATATTCTTTGCGATCAAGTGTAAGTTTAGTAGTTGCTCCGCATTCACAGTAAACGCAATCCATTGAGCAAACTTTATGTGGTACTAAGTCCACGCCCAAAGACATACCAAGTCTTCGCGAAGGTACTGGTCCAAAAATATGTTGATACATGATAAATGAATAATGGTTAATGAATAATGATAAATGAATAATAAGTAATAAAAAATGGTTTATGAATAATGGTTAATGCCCCGAAATTTATCAATTATTAACTATCAACTATCAATTATTAGCTATTAATTATTAATTGCTATTCGTATCCAAATCTACGTAATTTTAATGTGTCATTACGCCAATCTTTATTAACTTTTACAAATAATTCAAGATATACTTTCGTTTCTATAAATTTTTCAATATCTTTTCTGGCTTCAACTCCTATCTTTTTGATTGCTAGTCCTTTATTGCCTATTATGATTGGTTTTTGAGATTCTCTTTCTACAAAAATAGTAGCCAGAATTTTGGTAATTTGAGGATATTCTTTGTATGATTCAACAACAACTTCTGTAGAATAAGGAATTTCTTGTCTGAAATTTAATAATATTTTTTCGCGGATAATTTCAGCAACAAAAAAGCGCATTGGTTTGTCAGTTAGTTTTTCTTTTTCAAAATATGCCGGAGATTCCGGTAAGTGAAATAAAATAGAACTCATAACTCTTTCTATGTTAAATTTATGCATAGCAGAAACAGGAATAATTTCTGATTTTGGATAAATTCCTTGCCACATTTCAATAAGTTTTGTTGCTTCGTCTTGCCCTATAGTGTCAATTTTGTTTAAAATAAGCAAAATTGGAACATCTAATTCTTTTATTTTTTCTGCGTATTCTAAATTTATTTTTTTTGAATCATAAGGATCGGTAACAAATAAAAGAATATCTGCATCTGTAAGGGCTGATTCAACAAAATGCAACATTGTTTCCTGTAATTTATACTTTGGTTCAAGAATGCCGGGTGTATCAGAATAAACTATCTGAAAATCATCTCCTGAAACTATTCCCATTATTCTATGACGAGTAGTTTGTGCTTTTGCTGTAATAATCGACAATTTTTCACCGGTTAGTTGGTTCATTAGTGTTGATTTTCCAACATTCGGGTTTCCTATAATATTTACAAATCCTGCTTTGTGCATTGTATATCTAAATTTTTTGCAAAAGTACGTATTATTTTTTTTATTAAAGAATATTCAAAGTAATAGAGTAGGATTTTTAAAAACAATGCTTTGTCAGACAACTTTTTGACCGATTTTAGGTTATTTTATAAAATTTGTTCTGCTAAATTTTTATATTTGTCCCAAATTTTCGGAAATTCTTCAATATGAAAAAATATATTTTATTATCAATTGCCATATTTTTATGGACTTTTTCAAACGCTCAATTTTATGTTTCCGTAAGTTCTAATCAGCTTAATGATACGGTTAGGACTTGTGTAGATACTTCTATTACATTTTATGCTTACGGTATTTATGACGGAGACACAGTTCCAGAGATGAATTTCAAGTGGGATTTTGACGACAATACTTTAGAGTCTGATATTGAATTAGATACAATTGAGCATTCTTTTAATGACCAACAAGCATATAGAATTTTAGTTACAGTTTGGAACGATACTTTATGGGGGTACAATATCATTCCCGTAAAAATTGGCATAGATCCTCTTTTTGATGGAACTAAAGTTGATATTCCATCTGAACAAACAGGAATTTGTCTTGGCGAAAAAGTGAAATTGATAGGCGTTACAGAACCCGATGAATGGGAAGAAACCAGACAAAATATTGTTACAGAAGTATTTCCTCAGTATATTACGGATACCGAAACATATTTATCTGCTTTAACAAGAAGAAGTTTTAATCTTGATGATACGTTTGAATTATCAACCGACATCGACAAAATTGGTGTAAATATTGAACATTCAAATACCGCAAATGTAAGAATAACATTAACTTGTCCAATTGGTAAAGAAGTTGTTTTAAAAGATTCCGGCGGAGTTGAAAAAGCTTTTGGAGAACCAATTATTGAACCTGATAACTATAGCGAAGGCGTTGGTTATTGGTATTATTGGTCAAATACTCCAACTTTTGGAACAATGAATACTTATAGCGGCACAGAAGATACTTTACCGTCAGGATTTTATCAATCTGATAGTTTATGGACTAAATTTATTGGTTGTCCATTAAATGGAGATTGGGTTTTAAAAGTTACCGATGAAACAGCAGATGATAATGACGGATATTTATTCGAGTGGGCTTTATTTTTTAATGAAGATATAGAAACTGATACTTTAAAATATCAAAATACATATTTTGTTGAAAGTTGGAGCGATGGAGTAACCAATCAAAGCGAAGGTACTTCTATTGTGGAACCTGACGATTACGGCGAATATAAATATACTTTTACAGTTTCTGACGATTTTGGTTGTATTCACGAAACAGATGTTAATGTTACGGCAGAAAAACCATTTTTTGAAAAAGATCAAGAAACAATGAGATGTGGAGATAGCGTGAAACTTGAAGATAAAACAAGTTGGGCAATTAGCTGGAAATGGGATTTTGGTGACGAAAGTGATTTGGGAAATGAAGAAATAGAATACAAAAAATATGAATATCAAGGAATTTATCCGATTGAAATGATTGTAAGAAGCGAGAGTGGATGTAAAGATAATTTTATTGATTCTATAACAATTACACCAAGATTTGACGATGTAGAAGAATATAATATTTTCACGCCAAACGGAGATGGAGTAAATGATGTTTTTACGTTTTTTCATTCACCTGATGAAATAATAAACGCCGCAAACATAGAAAATATTCACGGAAGAATATTCAATAGATACGGCGAAATTGTTTGTTCATGGGAAACACCCGAAGAAGCAATTGCCGGTTGGGACGGAACAATCAAAAATAAAGGCGGAAGAGAAGCTCCTGCCGGATTTTATTATTACGTGCTGATAATTACCACCAAAGAACTAGACGATAAAAGTAAGTTCACAAAAAAAGAACCAGTTGGAGGCACAATTTTTTTGTACCGCACAAAAGAATAATTTTTTTATTTTCTGTTTAATCTTAAATTTGCAAGCCCAAAACAAAATCGGTCTGTAGCTCAGCTGGTAGAGCACGTGACTCTTAATCATGGGGCCCAGGGTTCGATCCCCTGCAGACCGACAAAAAAGTCCTTGTAGGAATATAAGGGCTTTTTTGATTTTTATCTTTCACATTCCAAAACATATATGTGTTTTTTTAATCAACTATTCTTCATTTTTCGTAAAAAAATTATTAGATTTAAGATGAAAAATGTTTTTTTATGGTTTTTAATCTAATAATAAACCTAATCAATCATGAAAAAACTAATTATTACAATTTTGGGGATTCTTTTTTTATCTTCGACAAGCTCCTTTGGACAATTAAATGGAACATATACTATCGGAGCAGGACAAGACTTAGTGACCTTATCGATAGCTTTTACCACACTTGATATTTCTGGTGCTGATGGACCGGTTGTGTTTGAAATTACTGATACATATGATTATACAAACGAAACATTTCCGCTTACAATAACTGAATATCCAGGTTGTTCTGGGTCTAATAATTTGACAATTAAGCCAGCTTCAGGAGTTTCTGCTGAAATAATTGGTAGCAGTGAAACTAATACCGGTCTTATCACAGTTCAAGCTCCTTATGTGGTAATTGATGGGTCAAACTCAAATTCAAATTCCAGAGATTTACTCATATACAACACATATACTTCTGATTGTGTGGGAATTTTTGCAACAGCAGGTAATTTTACACTTAAAAATACAATTGTTCAGGGGTTTTTACATTCTGCTAATACAAGAGGTGTAGTATCAAGTTTTTCGTCAAACGATTTCTATAGTAATAACGAAATTAGAGATCTTAACGTTGGATTTTTAATGAATGCAAACAGTAACTATTATATAGGTTATAATCATATTCACAATATCAATTCTCTTGGAATCAGAATGTACAATGCAGTAGGAGGAATGATTAGAAACAACATTATTGAAGATGTATTTGGAGACTATGATGCTGACGTGTGTGGAATAAGCGGAGATTTAATTACAGGAGATATTTATATCATCAATAATATTATTGATTCTGTAGTTACAATTCAAGATTTAAGATTTGCAACTGGAATATTCATAAATGCTTCAGACCCTGATTTTTTATTCATAGCCAATAATTCAATAAATAATGTTGCTTCTGGAAATGGCTCAACTGAATCTGCACACCCGGCAGGAATTTGCATCTCCAGCCCTTCAATAACATCAAATCTTTTCATTTATCACAACACCGTAAACATGACTGAAAACACTCAATACGGTCTTGATGACAATGGTACAGCTAGCTTTTCATCAGGAATATACAATGAAGCTTCAGGCATAACACTAAAAAATAATATTATAAATAATTTTCTTGGCAAAAGAAATGGAACAACTGTAAACACTAAGGCTTATGCAATATTTAACATGACAGGAGATAATCCTTTTGTGCAAGCTGACTATAATCTTTATAATGCTGATGCTGACGTAGATCAAAATGTAATGGCTTTTTCTGGAGGTTTCCATACATTTGACAGTTGGCATACATATACCTCAATGGAAGCCGCTTCTTATTTCGAGAATCCATTATTAGATGACTCTAGTTACTTACAAACGTGTTCAAAAGCAATTTTAAACGGAATTTATTTACTGGAAGTTGTTACAGATATTTTAACAAATAACAGAAACACAGAACATCCAACAATTGGTGCTTACGAATATCAAATAGAACAGGCTACTAATGTTTTATTAGATGCTCCTGTGAAATCTCATGGTTTTTTAAGCTGGACAAATGGTACTACATGCAAATATGCTGTTTTTATAAAAGAAGGTGATGTTTTGCCCGAAACTCCTCAACCTGTTGACAGAACAACTTATGTTGCTAACACAGAATTTGGTTCTGGTGATGAAATTGGTTCTTCTGGTTGGTTTTGTGTTTATAATGGAGAAGAACAACAAGATTTCTTGGAAATTACAAACGTTCTTGGCGAATACACCATAATGGTTTGTGGATATTTTGGTGATAAAGGAAACGAAGTTTATTTAACCGAAACAAATGCTACAAATCCGGTAGTTGGTTATGGCTCAAATGGTATTTTATCTTATGATAATCAAATCTCAATTTTTCCAAATCCTACTTTTGGGCAAATTACAATCTATAATGACCAATTTCAAATAAATAGTGTTGAAATTATTGATCTAACAGGAAAAGTAGTTTATTCTGCTGCTGTTGATAATTCTGTTCAAATGATTGATATTTCTAGCTGTAAATCTGGTGTTTATTTTTTAAAAACTAATAATGGTCAAGTTGCAAAAATCATAAAACGTTAATATAAATTTACATAATACTAAAAATAAATAAAAGTCTTTGTGTAAGCAGAGACTTTTTTATTTTTGAAAAAAAATTCATCAATGAAAAAACTCAATTTATCTCTAATTCTAATTGCATTTTGTAACATAATTTTTGCCCAAACAACCATCTTTGACAAAGCTGTAAAAGAACAATATTCTGACTGGAAAGGGTACGAAAATTACATATTTAGTGAAGTTCGAAGTATGTTGCTAGAAACAATTGATTCATTGAGTTTTAAGGATGTTGGTATGACCGAATTACCTTATGAACTTGTTGAATGTACAAATCTAAAACACATAAATCTGTTTGGAAATCCGAACATTGACTGGGAAAACTCAGAACAAATTCTTAAAAAATTAAATAGAAGTACTACTTTGTATGTTTCTGTTTATGATTTGGACAGCATACCTAAAAGATATTGGCGAAAAATAACCGGAATTGATTTGCATAGAGAGAATTTAACTCAAATTCCCGAAAATATTTTACGTCAAAAACAACTTGAATACCTTGATTTAAGCGGAGAATTTAGTCATTTTAATGATTTTGTAGACATTTCGGGTGTTTTCAAACTAAAAAAATTAAAATATTTGAATTTAAGTGCTTGTCATATTCCTTCAATACCAGCTGAAATTGAAAATTTGCAAGAATTAGAACATCTTTATTTGGGGCTGAATACGTTAACTTCGTTGCCTGCTAATTTTTTTGAGCTTCGTAATTTGAAAACTTTGGAATTACATAATAATAACTTGACTTCTTTACCAAAAGAAATTGGAAATTTAACAAAACTTCAAATTATGATAGCTTACAATAATGAAATTAAAAATATTCCGAAAGAAATCGGTAATTTGGTAGAATTGGTAGAACTAAATTTGGACGCGAATAAAATCAAAAAGATACCAAAAGAGATTGGTCTATTGAAAAATCTGCAGTTTTTTTATATTGAAGAGAATCAATTATCTGTTTTGCCTGATGAGCTGTGGAGTTTAACTAAGCTTGAAGAATTAAATATTTGGGATAACAATATTTCAAAACTTTCAAATAGTATTTCAAATCTGAACAAATTGACAGTTTTGGATATTAGTGAAAATGAAATTGAAAAATTACCGGACAGCATAATTCATTTGCATAATTTAGAGTCTTTATATTTAGAAGGAAATAGGTTTGAAAAACTGCCGGATAATTTTTCTAAATTGCAAAATTTGACAACTTTGAATATTTCTTTTGACTATTTCGAGATAGTTCCGGAAGAAATTGGAGAATTACATAATCTGGAATACTTAGGAATTGATGAACTTGAGGGAAAAGGTTTGCCGGAAAGTTTTTCAAATCTAACTAATTTAGTAGAACTAAATCTAGCCTATAATGAAAAAATAAATGATGAAAATCTTGGCGAGCTTTTTAGAAATTACCCTCGTAATATTACGATTTCAACTTATGGAAATGCTAAAGACACTAATGAATTATTGATTATTTTGCCTAAATTTTCATATTTCCCCGTTGGTTTGACAAAAATAAAGAATCTTTATAGTTTAAGTTTGTACAGTAATTATTTGTCTGAAATTCCAAAAGAAATTGGGGATCTCACAAATTTGGTTAAACTAGACTTGAGTAGAGGTAATATTGACTCGATTTCTCCAATGATTGGAAATTTGGAAAATTTGGAAATATTATACCTCAATGAAAACAAGTTAACAAAGCTACCAGATGAAATAGGTAATTTATCAAAGCTTGAAATTTTAGAATTGAGAAATAACAAAATTGAAGTTTTACCTGAAAATATCTGCACCTTAATTTCTTTACGAAAACTTGATTTGAATAATAATAAATTAACTTATTTGCCGGAAAAAATTGGAAATTTATCAAGCTTGGGAATTTTCATTTTACAGGATAATAAAATAAAAGAGCTTCCAGAGAGTATTGGAAATTTATCAAGTTTAAAAGAAATAAATTTAGAAGATAATAACCTAAAAGTATTGCCCCCTGAAATTGGAAATCTACAATCATTAGAAAAATTGAACGTAAACGAAAATTCTTTGAAATATTTACCTGATGAAATTGGCAATTTGAAGAATCTGACAGAATTAAATTTGTACAGTAATAGAATTCAAAAGTTTAATCCCGAAATTGGCAAATTAGTAAATCTTACAAAATTAGATTTATCAAGCAATAAAATGGATTCTATTTTGTCGAATATCAGTAATTTAACAAATTTAACTGAGCTAGATTTAGCTTGGAATGATATTGTTTTTTTGCCCGAAAAATTAGGAAATTTGACTAACTTGTTAATTCTTGATTTGAGCTTTAATGATATTTTACATTTACCTGAAAGCATTGGAAAGTTGAAGGATTTGAAAGAATTGGATTTTTGTGCAAACAAAATATGTGAATTTCCTGAAAGTTTTTTCTTGTTGAGCAACTTAGAATATTTGAATATTGCCGGAAATGAAATAAAAACTTTACCCGAAGAAATTAGCAAACTACAAAACTTAACAATTTTAACAATGTTTTCTAATAAAATTGAAGAATTTCCTTTGGGGATTTTTGAGCTGAAAAATTTGATAAGCTTAGATGCGAGAAAAACACTAATATCATTTATTTCGCCAGAAATTGAAAATTTGGAACATCTCGAACATCTTAATTTATCTGGTTGTAAAAATCTAAAAACATTCCCTGAGGAAATATCGAAATTGGAAAATTTACGAAAATTAGATTTGAATGAAACAAACTATTCTGAGGAAGATAAAATAAAAATAGAAAGTTGGTTTAAAGACTCAGAATGTGAAATTATTTGGTGAAATTTTCACAATTATTGTGATGTTTTTTAAAATAGATGAAGAGTCAATCTTCAAATGACATAAACCATTCTTTTGCTTTTTAAATTGGTTGAACATTTTAAAGGCATACCAAAATTCTTAGCAGAATTAAGTACGTTATTGATATAATATCTTTTGAATGCATTGGCGTCTGTTACTCCAACGATCCTTTTTAAACCTTTTTTTGCATCATAAAAAATAATTATAAATTTGAAAAACAGAAAAAAAATTAAAAGTTGCTCAAATGTAAAGAAGATCGTATTTTTTGCTAACAAACAATTAAAAATATAAACAATGAAATATTTGAATCTTTTTATTGTATTAGTTTTCTTATTTTCGTGTAAAAATCCAGAAAGTAGCGTTGAAAAAATAGAGAAATTAACTATTCTACATTTATACGGCACTCCCTACGAAAGAGGTTATGATTATGGTGTTTTTATGAAAGACGATATCAATAAAATTGTAGAAAAATGGATAAATTATGTAGAAGAAACACATGAGCAGGATTTTGACGATGTTGTTGAGCAATTTTTTAAGAATACGTCTTTTTTAAGCGAAGTTGAAAAATTTTCGCCCGAGTTAATTGAAGAAATAAAGGGAATTGCCGACGGAGCTCAAATTGATTTTAATACAATTATGGCGCTTCAAATGAGTGAAGAAATTGATGTTTTGTCAGATGAACTTGAAAATAAAAATTGTACTTCTATAAGTATTGATAAAAGCGATTCTTCATCAACTTTCTTGGCTCAGAATATGGATCCCGATTTAATATTTCACGGAAAACCTATTTTATTGCATATTACTGATCCAAAAACGAACTTGCAAAGCTATGTATACACTTTCCCCGGTTTAATAGGTTTAAATGGACTTAATTCAAAAGGAATTGGAATTACATGTAATAGTATTTCTATGTTAAATCACGGCTCAGATGGTTTGCCGGTCGCATTTATAGTTCGTGTTTTACTTCAAAAAACAACTCTTGACGATGCTTTTGATTTTATTGAAAATGTTCCTGTTGGAATACCTCAATGTTTTACAATAGGTGGAATCGAAGGGGCTAAATGTTACGAATGCTCTGCAAACGACAAGCAAATTTTTTATCCTTTCGAAAAAAAGAATATAACATTTCATACAAATTTTTCTATTGCGAACAGGGATTTTAGTCAACAATTTATTGATATTTTGAAAGAATATGGAAAAACAGTTGATGATCCATATTTTTGCCCAAGATATTTTTCTGTATATGATAAAGTTGAAGATTTTAATTATGTTTTAAATTATGAGAATATAAAATCAATATTGAGTTCTACTGATTCAGAATATGAACAAATTTCAAACGAAAATACTTATGGAAGTCTGATAATGGAATTGTCAAAAGAACCGAAGCTTTATATTGCTCCCGACCGACCTGACTCGACTGATTTTATATTGTTAAAGTTCTCTAAATAACTGCTAAATTTGATTGCGAAAATAAATAGTTTATATTAGAAAAGGCATAGATTACTAATTTTGCAGAATGATGAAATTTAGCTTTATTTCAAAAAGAAAATTATTATATAAATGTTTAAATAAGAACATTTATTTCTCAAAAATTTTATCTTTGTTAAACTACACTTATTCCAATATCATTATTATGAAATCAATATTTATTCTACCGTTTGCTCTTTTATTTATTTTCAATTTATCAAATTCACCAGAACGAAATTTCGACTTAGCTATAAGTAAAACAAACAAAAAAGAAGTTAGTCTTAAAAATCCCGCCGATGCCAACCTCAAAATTGATTTTTCGATAAAGGACGGGGATTTTAATATTTCTGACATAAATTCTGCTTTTTCAAAAAACAGTAAAATTTTGAGTCTTGATGTTTACCATGAAAATCCATTTTGCTTATATGAAGGTCTAAGGAATAGTGGTTTCAAGACTGGGAGAAACAAAGTAAAAGTATTCGGCTCTCTCTCCATATCTGATTACTTGCAAGGAAAGTTATACTCTGAAGGGGAAAAAAATCAAAACATGGTTCTGATAAAAGCAGGAAGTTTTATTATGGGTAGCCCAACAACTGAACCAAGTAGATCTGATAATGAAACCCAACACAAAGTAAAATTTACATATAACTTTCTTATGTGTAAATACGAAGTGACTCAAACCGAATATGAAAATTTAATAGGTAATAATCCAAGTAATTATGTCGGTTGTGGTAGTTGTCCTGTTGAAAAAGTAAGTTGGTGGGACGCAATAAAATATTGCAATGCACTGAGTAAGAAAGAAGGCTTTCCATTGGCTTACAACGAAAGTTCAGGTCACTTGATTGATTCCAATGGCAATGTAACTTCTGATATAACCAAAGTGAAAGGATACCGACTACCAACAGAAGCAGAGTGGGAATATGTTGCCAGAGCCGGTACTAGCTCACCTTATAATACTGGCAGTAATATAACAACCTCTCAAGTAAATTATAATGGAAATTATCCTAATGACGGAAACAGCAAAGGTGAATATAGGAAAAAACCGATTTCGATTGGCAAATTTAGTCCCAACAGTTGGGGTTTATATGATATGCATGGTAACGTCTGGGAGTGGTGTCACGATTGGTACGGAGATTACAACGATAATGAGACAAACCCAATTGGCAAAACAAATGGTTCCCTTCGTGTTATGCGTGGAGGCAGTTGGCTAAGTACAGCAGGGAATTGTCGTTCGGCTCGTCGAATGACCAATAAACCTTCTGAAAGTTCTGTTAATACAGGCTTTCGTGTGGTTCGTACTGTTTAGTTCGTTTATAAAAGAATAAAAAAAGAAGAAGGTTCTCCTTTGGAAAAGGTAGGATAAATCCTAAATTGCTGAGATGTTTGCTAATTATACGGAATGTTTATTTTTCATCTGAAAAGCCAATTGAGTCAGGCTTGCCGTTTGTTAGTTATTGCGCAGATGAATTATTCCTTTCTTCTAATTATTTGTTCGATTTATTAAAAAAAGAAACCGGAAAATCAGCCCAAGAATATATTCAACTTAAACTGATTGATGTTGCAAAAGAAAAGACGTTTAAACGAGTAAAACAATTACAGAAATTGCTTTTTAAATAAGTTTTAACACCCTCAACATTTTAAGCTAATGTTCCAAAAAAGCATCGAGATCTCCCCAAGTAAATATAAAAATTTGAATTAAGAGTCTTTCCTTACTATTCAAAAAATAATAAACAACTACAAAGAAAAATAATTTTTCTAAAAATAGTTGGGATTCCAACTAATCTTTATTTGTTTTGCAAAATGACAACACTGAATGGTTTTCAACACTTTCAGTTTAGGGCTTTTCGGCTAAATGCTTAGCATTTTTGAAGTGATTGGCATTATTGTTTTGCAAGCCACTTTCAACTTCTTTCCCTCAAACCTGACAAATCTTAATTTTTCTTCTGACTAAAATCATTTCCTTAGAGATTTTTCATAAGTAATTTTGAGCCCAAGACAGTAATCTAGTTTTCGAGTAAATTGTTATCATGTTTCCCTCAAAAAAACAAACACCCGACAACTCGACAAGTCGAAAAACTCAATAAATTCAGACGTAATGTATAAAATAAACGAACATCCTATTCTGGACATAAATCCGGTTGAAAAAGTAACTTTTCTATACGAAGGAAAAGAAGTAGTTGGCGAAAAAGGCTTTACAATAGCGGCGGCTCTTCACCAAGCCGGTTTTCCGGTTCACAGCCACAGTTTGCAAAATCGTGAACGCAGTTTAGAATGCGGA
>JAFGUD010000177.1 GCA_016938685.1 Bacteroidales bacterium
AAAGTTTGTAAAGTTCTTAAAGTTTGTAAAGTTTGTAAAGTTCTTAAAGTTTGTAAAGTTTGTAAAGTTCTTAAAGTTTGTAAAGTTCTTAAAGTTTTTAGTGTTACTTTTTACTACTTTACTTTTCACTTTAAAAACATTTTACGAATAAAGAGTTTTAATTAAGCCTGATATTAATTTTGATATTTCTAATGATAACGAATATAATTCTTCAAATTGATGGTCATTGATTTTATCTAAATCTTTTGCTAAATATAACATTGACCGAACTTCTGCGGAAGAACCTTTGGCAATAAATAGAAATTGTTTGAATTCTTTATTTGTTTGTCGTTCATATCCTTCTGCAATATTATTCATTATAGAAACTGCGGCTCTTTCAAGTTGATTTTTAAATGCAAAATCTTTTGAATTTTCAAATGTTTTGTATAATAATATTGTTAAAACTTTTGCTTTTTGCCAAGATATAATATCTTCAAATTTATCAATTTTCATAATGTGAGTTTTTAAATTAATTGAGTTCTTAAAGTTTGTAAAGTTCTTAAAGTTTGTAAAGTTCTTAAAGTTCTTAAAGTTCTTAAAGTTTGTAAAGTTCTTAAAGTTTGTAAAGTTTTAAAGTTTATTGCTTATACCGGAACTTTATAAACGTTCACATTTATGAATTTTTAACTTTATAAACGTTCTCCTTTATGAACTTTTAACTTTATAAACTTTCAGCTATTTTCAAAAGTGCTTCATCTTGATAAAAAGATCCTGCAAATTGCAAGGCTAATGGCAAATTATTTTTAGATTTTCCACTGGGAATTGTTATTACAGGCAAACCAGAATATGTCCAAGGTAAATTCATAAGTGGGCTGCCGGTTGCCATTCCTTCTGGAGCTTCGCCAATTGTTGCCGGACTAATCCAAACATCAATGTTGTTTTCGGCTTTAAGTTTTTCAATTTTATTTCTGAGTTTTTTTCTACCTAAACGAGCATTTGATAATTCGGCAATTGTAACTTTTTTTCCTTCTAAAATCAACTCTTTGGTCTTTGGACGATATAAACTTTCATAATTCTCAAACCATTCTTCGTGAACTTCTGCAAATTCGGCTGCATTCATCTTTTTGTGCGTTTGATTTATCTTTTCTATGTCCCCAAATAAATCGATTTCAATTATTTTGTGTCCTTGTTGGCGATATTCTTCTATTTTACCGTTATAAAACTCAATCATTTCAGCATCAGCTTGTTCAATGTAACTTCCTGTAACAACTCCTATTGTTAATTTATCTTTTTTAAAATCAATGTTTTTATTCCAATTTTCACATAAAACAGAAGCAGCAAGTTCAGACATTTCAATAGTTTGAGAAAATATTCCGATGTGGTCAGCAGAAACAGAAAAAGACACAACTCCGTCTTTTGCAATTCTATCGAAAGAAGGCTTAAATCCAACAATTCCGCAAAAAGCTGCCGGTCGAATTATTGATCCAATTGTTTGAGTTCCAAACGCCAAAGGCACCATTCCAGCCGCAACTGCCGCCGCCGAACCACTACTAGAACCACCGGGAGTGTGATTGTAATTATGCGGATTACGAGTTGGTCCGGGCTCAAAATATGCAAACTCTGTTGTTACGGTTTTGCCCATAATTACAGCTCCTGCTTCTTTAAGTTTAGTAACAAAAGATGCCTCTTTGCCTTGAAAAAGTTCAGACGGAAGATTTGAGCCACATTTTGTATCAAATCCATCAACATTTACTATGTCTTTTATTCCTACGGGTACGCAGAAAAGCGGAGGTCTCTCATTAGGATTTGCAAAACGAATTTTAGTTTCAGCAATTTCCTGAAAAACACGTTCGTTTCTATTTTCTTCATGTAAAAATGCTTTTACAAAAGGTTCTTTTTGTTCAATTGTAATGAAATATTTATCTACATTCATAACTTTTTTCTGTTGAATTTTGAATAATTATTTTTTCAAAAACACTTTAATAATTCTACTATCTTTTTAAGCATTATATTAAATATCGCTATATTTTACCACAAAATTGATTTGATTCATTTTTCACAGATCGTACCTACGGCACTTAGCTGATTGGGGTTTCATATATGGCACTTTCGTGCCATTTTACAAACAGACCGTCCCGAAGGGACTTTTACAATGCACACACAATGGACAATGTACAATAGACTGGTTAACT
>JAFGUD010000026.1 GCA_016938685.1 Bacteroidales bacterium
CCCCAAAATCCTCTAAAAGACAGACTGGAAAGGGGGTGGGGCGTTTTCCTATTGTTAATTTCTTTATTTGCTCTGCCTTATTTGTTCCCCTATTTTGTGCATTATTTATTAAATTTTTTGATTATGGAAAACTTGACGATACACAACAAAAACTTCATTACTTACAACGATAAATTTATAATCGTTGATGTTTTGGGCGGAGTAGATTTAAACCAAATTGAAAGATTGGTTTGCACCCTTAGAATAACTTTCAAAGATTATCCGCCCTATCGTTCCACATTGGATTTATACAACGAACACCAAAGCGATAAACTAATTAGAACACTTTGCGACAAATGGGAATTAAAATTAATTGACGTATCAAAATCAATACACAAACTTATTATTCAGCTTGAAAAATACAGGCTTGATAATCTGCATTATACAAGCAAGAATAAACAACAATTTGAACTTAGCCAAGACGATAAAAAACAGGCTCTTAAAATCCTGAAAAGCAAAGATTTATTAAGCCAAGTAACCAAACATTTAAACCTAACTGGAATAATTGGAGAAAACGAAAACGCTCAAATTTTATTTATGGCTTTAGCTTCTCACAGGTTTAATAATCCTTTTTCTGTTATTTGTTTAGCAAAAAGCGGAATAGGAAAAAGTTATATTTTACAAAAGCTCTCCCAGTGTTCGCCTAATGGTTCTTACAGCTTCCACACCCAAATAAGCGAAAACGCAATCTATTATTTTAACAGTTACGATATTAACAACAAAATTTTATTAGTTGAAGATTTAGACTGGACAAACCAAATGTTAACCCCTTTAGCAACTTTACAGACACAAGGAAAATTAGTAAAAACACGAGCCACCAAAGACAAAGACGGAATGTTACACAGTACAACTTTTGAAGTATCGGGAAAACTTTGTTTGTTGGCTTGTGCTTACTCTGATAAAAACTATGAAAGTTTAAGTTTACCCTTTTTAATGATACACTTAAACCACAGCCAAAGTCAAGATATTGCAATAATGGATTATCAAAAAAAGTGTAAAGCTGGATTAATCCCCGAAAATCAAATAAATAACTCACAACACATTTTAAAAACTCTTGTTGCAAGTCTTGAACCTGTAAACATTATTAATCCATTTGCAGAACTTATTAATTTACCGCAAGACATAGCACACCCAAGAAAATCACTTTTATTATTACTCAACTTTATCGAAACAATTACTTTTTTTCATCAGCACCAACGAGAACAAATAATAAATAAAGAAACTGGCGAAGTATTTATAAAAACAGCTCCCGAAGATGTTGAACTGGCTTTTAAGCTTTTAAAAAACAGCCTGTTCCGTAGAGCAGACGAATTAAGCACTACAACAAGAGGTTTTTATCTTTGGCTTACATCATTTTTGAAAGAAGCCAAAACAAAACAATTTACAGCACTTGACATAAGAAAATCAAAAGCCATACACCCAAGAACATTAAACCGCTATTTACAGGAACTCAAAATTTATTCTTATATCCAAGTTGCAGGCGGAAACAAGAACCGAGAGGGCTACCGCTATAAACTAACTGAATTTGGCAACCAAACCGACATACAAAACCGAATAGAAAAGGAAATAAAAACCACACTTGAAAAAATCAATAAAGAGCAAGCCGAACAAAAACCACAAGAAGAAACCGCCAAAGAAGAACAAATATCAGAACCGCAAGAAGCTGAACAAAAGGAAAAAGAACCAACTTTTTTTGAAAAAAACTACAAACGTAAACGCATTAACGAAAAAGAAAAATACACCTTAAAACTATTACTTGAACTGGAAGAAAAAGAACCTAACAGGGAATATTTAACAAAAGACATAACAGAATTAACAGGCAGAAGCCAATGTATAGAAGCACGTTATTTAAAAACCCTTTGGGAACAAGGAAAATTAAAAAGAGAATGGAAAAAAAGACAGTATTATTATCGTCTTGTTAATACCACCAGTAAGACAGTAAGACAAACAGCACTTTCCAACTCTCAAACACAGACAGCATAAGACTTTAACAGTAGGACGACACAAAAAACAAAAAACATGAACGATTTTATAAAATATCTACAAAAAAAAGGCTTGACACAAACCACACAACAAGCATATTTATTTAATACAAACAAGTTTTTAAACTGGTATAGCGGAGAGCTGATAAATACCGAAAAAAAGGACATTTTAAAATATCTTGAATACCTGAAAAAGAATAAGAAACAGCAAAATGTTACACGTAGAAACTCCCTAATATCTTTAAATCATTACTTTGAATTTTTACGAGAAAATGAGCAAATAAGCGAAAACCCTACCAATCTTTTAAAAATAAGGGGAACTAAGAAAAAACAGCTTTACAATATTTTTACCGCCGAAGAACTTACACAACTTGCCGATGATTACTACAATATTTTTATAAAAACCTTTGATGAAAACCATATCCCAAAGAACCAACGCCAAAACTCATATTTAACCCGAAACAGAAATTATTTAATGCTTACTTTTTTAGTTTATCAAGGTTTACACACCAACGAATTACAAAGAATAAGCCTTGACGATATAGACCCAATAAAAGCAAGTGTAAACATACAAGGAAGTAAAAAAACGAATGAAAGAAAACTAATATTAAGACCTGAACAAATAGGCTTTTTAATGCACTATTTACAAAATATCAGACCTCAATTTTTAGAAAAATACAACATCGAAAACAACAATTTATTTTTATCACTCCCCGAAGTAAGCAAGAAAAACACAGAGCAAACAAGGGTAATGTATGCACTAAAAACACTAACAACACAAACAAAAAGTATAAACCCCAATTTTACGAGCTTCAAACAAGTTCGAGCCTCTATAATTACAAACTGGATAAAAACCGCAGGATTACGCAAAGCCCAATACTTTGCAGGACACAGATATATAAGCACAACAGAAGATTATTTGCCCAACGATTTAGAACAGTTAACCGATGAGATTGAAAAATTTAACCCTTTTACATTTTAACCATGAACGAAAATTTTAACACTTTACAAAATGAATATAAAAACTGGCTTGATACTTTAGGATTTAGCACTGGTTTAATTTACGATTACACATTTAGAATAAAAGATTTTTTATACTGGATTAAAACTCAAAATATCAACCATATAATCCAACTAAAAACAGCTAATATTTACACTTATATAAACCATTTAGAAACCCGACCCAACAAGCGAAGAAAAGGCGGTTTAAGTGTTGCACATCTGAACCATAATTTTATGGCAATAGATAAATTTTTAGAGTTCCTGCACCAAATGGGAATGGAAAACGCACCAATCCCGACAAATTACAGAATAAAGCCCGATAAATGGGTAAGAATAAACAATATACAACCACTTACACAAGCTGAAATTAAAGAACTACAAGCCAATATTAAAAATACCTATCTTGATTTTACATTTATACAACAAGAAACAAAACACGAGCAATTAAAATTAATTTTTGTGTTGTATTATGCTTGTGGACTACGCAGAACAGAGGGCAAGAACTTACAAATAAAGGATATTGATTTTGATAAAAAAACCATTTTTGTAAGGCAAGGCAAGAACTACAAAGACCGAATAATCCCGATAAATAACCAAGTTTTAAAAGCACTTGAACACTACATTTACAACTTTAGGAACTTGCAAAAGGTAAAACACAACCGATTATTTTTATACACCACAGGAACACTAAACCGAATATTAAAAGAGTTGCAACAGTCAACCGAAAATGAGCAAATAAGAGCAAAAAAACTAACTTTACACATCTTACGCCACAGCATCGCCACCCATTTACTACAAAACGGCATGAGCATTGAAAACATAGCCAAATTTTTAGGACATAGCACCCTTGACAGCACCCAAATTTACACCCATATACTAAACAAAATTTAGTTTTTGCTCATAAATCGCAAACCAAAAGATAAAAACCGTTTTTTAGCGGTTTTTTTTATGCTTTTATAATCAGATTTACAATTTTTTAGTATTTTTGATAAAATAAATTTAATTTTTTGGGCTGCATACGATTAGACATATTAGAACAAGGCTTTAAACCTGCTGAAATGACAAAAAACAGCGGATTAAAAGCACTGACCCAAGAAAAAACAAAAAAAACTTTATGTAGTTCCTATTTGTTCGGATTCCAAGGACAGGAAAAAGATGATGAATGGACAGGACAAACAGGAAGCCACCTAAACTTTAAATACAGAATGTATGATGC
>JAFGUD010000178.1 GCA_016938685.1 Bacteroidales bacterium
CTATTTGAAAACAAAAACCAACAATTCAGAAGAAAGTTTGCACAATCTTTTTAAAGAAAATCAACTTTCGGTTAGCGATTTTGAAAATCCACGAAAAATTATTGATGCTTTCGATAAAATTAAAATTCTTGACCCCGCTTGTGGTTCGGGTGCTTTTCCTATGGGAGCTTTGCATAAAATAAATATGGCGCTCCAAAAACTCGACCCCGATGCCGAAATCTGGAAAAACAAACAACTTGATGCAATTGAAGACGATTTACTCAAAGAAGACTTAAAAAAGAAATTAAACAAATCTAATGCTGAATATATTCGTAAATTGGGTATTGTAAAAAAATCTATTTATGGTATTGATATACAGCCAATTGCAACCGAAATTTCTAAGCTCCGTTGTTTTTTAAGTCTTGTAGTTGATGAAACAATTATTGACACCGAAGACAACAGAAATATTTATACTTTGCCAAACCTTGAATTTAAGTTTGTTACCGCAAACACTCTTATTGACTTAGAAAATACCGAAACACAAGGAACATTGGATTTTGGACAAACTAATGATGACTTAGAAAATTTGCAAAAAATTAGAGACAAATATTTGAACGAATCTAACAATCAGAAAAAAAGCCATTTAAAAGAAAAATTTATTGAATTACAAAAACAAATTGCCTACAAGGAATTTAAAAGCATAGGAGCAGGCGAAAACCGAAAAGCACAACAAATTATTGGTTGGAACCCTTTTTCGCACGAAAAATCGGAATGGTTTAACCCAAAATGGATGTTTGGTGTAGAAAAATTTGACGTTGTAATTGGTAATCCGCCGTATATTCAACTGCAAAAAGCTATAAATTCCGAAATAAAATTAGCCGATTTATACAAAAACCAAAACTACAAAACATTTGAGCGAACAGGCGATATTTACTCCCTTTTTTACGAAAAAGCAGCCGAAATTTTGGCTCAAAACGGGCTTTTGTGTTTTATTACCAGCAACAAATGGATGCGGGCAAACTACGGGAAATCTTTGCGTAAATATTTTGCCATCAAAAATCCTGTAAAACTTATTGACATGGGACCAGGTGTTTTTAACTCTGCTACTGTTGACACTAATATTCTGCTTTTGCAAAACACAACTAACAAAAACCAACTGCAAGCCCTTACTTTTACAAAACAGCACAATATTGAAAAACTTCAAAACAACGATTTTATAACACTCAAAAACCTCTCAGAAGAAAGCTGGATAGTACTTTCAGATGCCGAATTTAGCATTAAACAAAAAATTGAAAAAATAGGAACTCCGCTTAAAGATTGGGATATAAATATTTATCGTGGTATATTAACCGGCTACAACGAAGCATTTATTATTGATGGCAAAACAAAAGACGAATTAATAGCCGCCGATGCCAAAAATGCTGAAATTATAAAACCTATCCTGCGTGGGCGTGATATTAAAAGATATAAAGCCGAATTTGCAGATTTGTGGTTAATTGCAACACATAATGGTTATAAAAATGAAAAAGGAATAAAAATTCCACCAATTGATATTGAAAATTATCCAACAATAAAAGAATATTTAAACCAATTTTATCCACAACTTGATAAAAGACAAGACAAAGGTAAAACACCATATAATCTCCGTAATTGTGCTTATCACCAAGAATTTGAGAAAGAGAAGATTGTTTATATGGAAATCCAAACTGATAATAAAGAAGATGGATATGAATTTCCAAGTTTTGCTTATGGAGAAAAAGACACAATTGTTTTAAACACAGCTTATATTATTACAGGCAGTGCATACAAATATATTTTAACTGTATTAAATTCAAAACTTGTAAAAAAACTTGTTAAACACTATGTTACTCAATTACAAAAAAGACAGTTTAGAATGTTATCAATGTATGTCGAAAAATTTCCTATCCGAGCAATTAGTGAATCCGAGCAAAAGCCCTTTGAAGATAAAGTAGAAGAAATAATACGCTTAAAAGAGTTGGGCGAAGACACAAGCCAATTAGAAGCCGAAATAGATAAAATGGTTTATCAACTCTACGGGCTTACAGAAGAGGAGATAAAAATAATTGAGGGTAAAAATGTCTGACAACCGTCAGACATTTAATCGGCGTAGAACAGATGTCTGACAACCGTCAGACATTTAATCAGCGTAGAACAGATGTCTGACAACTGTCAGACATTTAAACTCTAGCGGATTAATTCTGCAGTTCGGTTAGGTTTTTTCTGCAGTAACCATAGATTAATTCTGCAGTTGCAATAGATTTTTTCTGCAGTTTCTTTGTGATTTTTTCAGAAAATGATTATTTTTGGGAAAAATAATGAATGTGAATATCAAAAGAGAAATAGAAGCAAAGGTAACGGAGGCATTAAAATATTTCAGGGTTATTTATATCGACGGAGCCAGACAAATTGGGAAAACTACGTTTGTTAAAACCTATAAAGATAGTGGTTTTAACTACGTAACTTTTGACGAAGAAGCAATGTTAAATTTAGCCAAAAGTAATCCAAAACTTTTTTTTACAACCAATCCGTCTCCTCTAATAATAGACGAGGTTCAAAAAGCACCGGGAATAATTGATGCCATCAAAATGAGAGTTGATGAAAATAACCAAGCCGGAGAGTTTATACTAACGGGTTCGGTAAATATGTTTAAATCAAAAAAAATTAAAGAAAGCCTCGCCGGAAGACATGTCAAATACGAAATGTATCCTTTTTCTTATACAGAAGTCAATAATTATAATTTTAATCTAATTGACGTATTATTTGAAGAAAACTATGCCAAAGAATTAATAAACTTACCACAAAGAGACGAAAAATTCATTATATCCAAACTAATGTCGGGATATTTTCCTGAAATTCAAAACAAGCCTCCAAATATCATAGAAGAATGGTTTGAATCCTATATCGAATCAAGAATAACGAAAGACATATTAGACCTTACCGAAAATAATTTACGAAAGGCAGATAAAATTCCGCAATTATTAGAATTGCTTTCAAAAAACACTTCAAATTTGATGAATCAGGACAATCTGGCACAAACACTTGGAATAAGCCCTCATACAGTTAAAGAATATGTAAAATTGTTAGAAAATCTATTTTTTATAAAAAAAATCAGCTCTTATAACAAAAACAAAGGAAAGCAAGTTAAAAAAATGCAAAAAGTCTATTTTATAGACACCGGGCTAGTAAGTTATTTAACAGGAATTTCAGATGATAAATTGCTAATAAACAGACAATTGTTTGGTCAATTGCTCGAAAACTATATCTACATCGAACTTCAAAAGCACATTTCGACTTCAGACCAAAAATTAAAAATATATTATTATCGTGATGTTAAAAAGAATGAAGTTGATTTTGTTATTGAAAATAAAGCAGGAAAAACAATTGCAATTGAAGTGAAAAGTGCAGAAAGAATAGGCGTAAATGATTTAAAAGGTTTAGAAAGTTTTCATAATAATTATAAAAACAATATTTCAGCAATGTATGTTATTTACGGAGGGCAGAATATATCAGCATTAGATGTAAACAAAATGCCGGTTGTTCTGTTGCCATATAGATTTTTCTTTTAAACAAACAAAGCAAATGATTATTTATAGAGACAAATTACTTCCCAACAAAGTCTATCACGCATTTAATCATGCCGTTGGTCGCGAATATTTATTCCGTAATGAGCGGAATTATTATTACTTTCTCGAAAAATATTTCGAGTATATTTCGCCAATAGCCGACACTTATGCCTATTGCCTGATGCCAAATCATTATCATTTTTTAATAAAACTAAAAACACCAGACTTTAAAATGTCTGTTGAAGAAATGTCTGACAATTGTCAGACATATAAAAGCGGTCAGACATATAACTACTCGCATCATTTCAAGAATTTTTTCCGCTCATATACCGGAGCATACAACAAAATTTACGAACGAAACGGTTCGTTATTCGAACCGCGTTTTAAACGCAAAATAGTTGACAGCAAAGAATATTTTATAAATGTTCTGAATTACATACATCAAAATCCGGTTCATCACAAATTTGTAGATGACAAAGAAGACTGGAAATTTTCATCTTTTACAAATTTTTACTCCGGAAAAAACTCAAAATTAAATATAGAAGCCGTTTACAAACTTTTTAACAATAAAACAGAATTTTTAGATATTCACAACTTAGAAGAAGCCGAAAAATTCGGCTTACAAATGGAATTATCGTATTAGACAAATGTCTGACAACTGTCAGACATATAAAAAACAATAATTATGTTTATAACAAACAGTAAAAATAACATAACTTTAAAAGAAAGAATACAAAAGATAGTTGGTCGCTCCGAAGAGCTTAAAATCTTAGTAGGATTTTTTTACTTTTCGGGATGGCAGGAGATTTATAAAAGTTTGAAAGAAAATAAAGATATTATTTTAAAAATACTAGTTGGTTTACAAGTAGATAAATATCTATCGGGCATTGTTGAAGTAGAAAACAAAGACAATACTTTAAGTAACGAAGAACATTTTTCGGAATTTATAAAATCGTTGGGCTTTGCAATCAACAACCCGGATATGGATATTGAAGAATTTTACGAACAAATAGATTTTTTTGTTGAGCTAATAGAAACCGGCCGCCTTGAAATTAAAAAAACTCTAAATCCGAATCACGCCAAATTGTATTTATTCAAATACAACAAAGACGAAGCTGTTTTTAACGAAAAAAAAGGACGATTTATAACTGGCAGCAGTAATCTTACAAAAGCAGGTTTGCAAGGACAAGAAGAATTTAATGTAGAAATTGCTGATTATGGATTTGAAAATGCCGATGAATTTTTCGATGAACTTTGGGCAGTTGCAGTTCCGATAACAGAAGCCCCAAACGGCAAAAAAATAATTATTGATTTTCTGAAAAACAAATCAATAACATCAAATGTAACACCTTTTGAAGCTTATACTTATGTCTTAAAAACATTTCTCGATACACAAGATTTTTCAAAAAACACAGAATTTACCGAAAACATATTAAAAAACGCAGGTTTTGATGTTTATAAATATCAAGTACATGCGGTAAACCAAGCTTTGGGATATGTTGAGCAAAATTCTGGCGTTATTATTGCCGATGTTGTAGGATTAGGAAAATCTGTTATTGCTTCGGCAGTTGCAAAACAGTTAAAAAAACGCGGCTTAATTTTGTGTCCCCCTGGGCTTATTGGAGATGAAAAAGAGAAATCGGGCTGGTGGGAATACAAATCAAAATTCGAGCTTTGGGATTGGGATATAAAAAGCACCGGAAAAATTGAAGAA
>JAFGUD010000179.1 GCA_016938685.1 Bacteroidales bacterium
ATGATTGATAGCGAAAATCTGGATTTTTCTCAGGGATAAGCTAACGAATTGTCTAAATGATTTTGCTCTCCATTTTCTTTCACACAGCTTTCTCCATTTGATATTATACATTTCTGAGACTAAAGGAACCAAGTTATAGAATCGGCTGGAATCATAAAATATTGAGGAAAATTGTATATGTTTTAGCCGGTCTATTGAAATCAGCATCCTATTGTTGTAAATTTGACAGGTAATTATCAATAAAGTATTCGAAATAGCATAAAGGAAATACTTTAACTGATTTAGCAAGCAGATAATCCAAATCGCTTGATTAATAAAAGCATCATCATCAAAAGAAATTCCAATTAAATAATATTTAATTACTCCGGATTCTGTCATTTGCCATATCAGAGACAAATAACCTGCAAAAATAACGAAAGTCAATACGTTAAAAGCCTTGTATAAAGCAAGTGGATAAAAGGACACCTGACAAAAAAACGGGTCGTTCAGAATTAAGCCAAAAAACAAGTTACGATGAAACAATTAGTAGTTTTTATGTCCTTTTTAAGGCATTTGTATTTTTATCTTTTAAGGTATCTGCCAAAATATAAAATGATTCAAGGATTTGACAATCAATAATGGTAAACATATTTGAAAACTCAATTATTAAAGAAATAGATATTATCAGTATTTGTGCCAATGACAAAATAGATAGCTTTAAGCGAATTGTTCAATAAAATTATTAAAAAAGGCCCCCGAAAATAAATGTATTTTGATAAAATAGGGGTTTACAAATAAATTTAGATTTGGGTTGCCTTTTTTTGAAAAGACCGTAATGAGCATAAAGAGAGTAAATAAGCATCTAAGATGACTTTAATTCATGGTTGCTATCCGTAAGCGAGTTTATTAATTTTGATAACAGAATTCAATTTGGATTCATTCCAATCCAAAGTTCAATTATTCATCCATTTATCCTGTTTGGATTCTTAATTAAAAAGAAAGGAGTTTCTTCATGAAAAAAA
>JAFGUD010000180.1 GCA_016938685.1 Bacteroidales bacterium
GTTATTTTAATCTGGATTTATTTTGTATCGCTCATTTTCTATTTTGGTGTTGAAATCACTCATCAGTACTCCAAATTTTACAAACACCCAAACAAACCATTAAATTTTGCTATTCCTTTTAAAATTACACAGGTCAAATAATTTTTCAAAAAAAACGGACTGTCTTTCGAGAGCCCGTGTCATTTTTAGATTTACTGTTTATATTTACCTTATCTTCCTCTGATTATTGATATCAGAACAGAGATAACAGCCAGCACCAGTAAGATGTGGATTAAACCTCCGGCGGTGTAAACAAAAAATCCAAAAATCCAGCCAATTACCAAAATAACGGCAATTAAATAAAGCAACGATCTCATGACTATAAATTATTTAATTCGTCCACCAATTCTTCGCGCGCTTTTCCTATTTTTTTCTGCAAACGCCCGAGCAATTCATTTTCTTTCCCCTCAACATAGGTGAGGTCATCATCGGTTAAATCGGCATACTTTTGTTTCAGTTTGCCTTTTACTACATTCCAGTTTCCTTTTACTTGTAATTTATTCATGACTTTCATTTTTAATTGTGAAACATTCTATTATTGTTCAATTATTTCCCTTTTTTTAGAAAAAGAATCAAAATTCCGATCACGGCAATTACACCGCTAACGATAACCGGAGTCCAGTTTGCCTGGCTTACGGCAACATCGAGACCCAAAAGACTAAAGGTTTCAGAATTGTTTGCTGCCTGAACACCAAACACCACCACCCCAATTATTCCTACAATGGTTAAAATAGCTCCAAATACTTTCATAATCGTAATTTTAAATTTATACTAATGGTTATTTTGAAAATCATGCCAACCGGCTGGCAATCGGCCAAACAAAAGGTATAATGCAATTTACACAAGAAATACCCTTAATTCCCGTCAATAAAAATGGATGTGTTTCTCTACAATGTGCGGGTTTATTTCCACGATTTTGCAACAAAAAAAAACAAAAGTTTAAAACCAGACTATAGACTATTTACACAATATGTAGAATAACTTCACATATAAATTGTTCAGCACAATCCCAAAGAAACACACAAAACACTGAAAACAAACAAATTGTATAAACAACACAATTTATGGAATATTTTTTTCAATTGCTTATCAAAATCAAGCTGAAAGATTTGCAACAATAAGAAACTACATTATATAATATAAACATTTTAAAAATTATAGTCATGAATAGAGGAACAAGAAATGCATTACTGGGATTTATCGCAGGGGCGGCAGCCGGCACGTTAACTGGAATTTTGGTAGCTCCGGACAAAGGAGAAAAAACACGAAAAAAAATTGGTAAAAAAGTGAAAAACACGTCAAAAGAAGTAACTGAAACTTTGGGAGAAAAAGTTGATTTTCTGAAAGAAAAGCTCAACGAGGTTATTGATGAAATGCGCCACAAAAAAGAAAAAGTGGAAAAAGAAGTCAAAGAAAAAGTAAAATCAGAAACACAAGCATCAACGGCGAAATAACCAATGGCGGGCAACGCCAATCAGTACATAATAATGAGCAATAAATTAACAAACAATATAGCAGAGCTTAACGATTCGGTAAAACAGTACGTTCAGGTAAAGTTTGACTTGTTTAAGCTTCTGCTGTTAAAAAAAACATCGAACTTTGTAGGCTACCTGCTTGGCTATCTGGTCATCATCCTGTTTTCTGTAATAATTATAACCTTTTTGGGGGCTGCGTTTGCCATTTGGTACGGGCAGCAATTCAATAATTATTTTGAAGGTGTTTTAATATCGACGGCGTTTTTATTTATTCTGGCCGTTTTGTTTATTCTTTTCCGGAAAAGAATTTTTACCAATGCATTGCTTTCCAATTTTTCGGAAGTATTGTTTGAAGAAGATGAACCTGAAAAAAAATAAAATGAGGAGAATAAAAAATATGAGAGAGCTGGAACTGTTGCAAAACAACCTGAAATTTAAGGAACAACTGGCAGAAAAAGAGCTGGCAGGTTCATCGGCAAAAATTCTCGACAACTTAACCGGAAAAATAAAAGACCTCGCTTTTGATTTAGGGACCCACTTAACCATGGAAATCATCTCTTTATTCAGAAAAAGTAGATCTGCCAGTTCATCATCTGAACAGTAATTCACTGAAAATATGCAACAAACCAAAAACATTGCAAAACAAAACTCCAAACAGAATAGAATATCCGGTTGTTTTAGTAACAGAAGGTAAAAATTTTGTATATTCTGTTCATTCAAAAACAATACTTCATGCCAAGTGAATATCGCCAATTTGACAAAAAGCTTCTAAGTGTTTCGGAAGCCATTGAAAATCTGCTGTCGGAAGAAGAACAAAACATTTCTGAACTGGAACAAATTGAAAGTTGGCTAAACACTCAGCTTGGAAAAATACGGCTGCAAAAAATCAACAAAAGCACAATCTTAAAAGACCAGAGTTACAACAAAAATTTATGGCAGGACGGAATGATGATAGTAAACTCCGCTTTGGAGATCCTTCATTATTCGGGTTTTAAAAACTATTTTTCAGGCAGCACCTTTAATTATTCACACCAGTTTAAACTCACCGAATTTATTGATGATGCGGACAAAGAAAATTTCAGGGAAACATTTTCAAAATCTGTTGTTCAATTAAAAAATAAATCGGTTGAAGTGGATTTAAAAACCGGGGTGGGAAACCTGAACCGTTGCGAACTGGAAATTGATGTCGAATCGAGCAATGTAACCAACGACAGGTTCATCGTATATTTCCGGTTTTTGGAAAGTAATGATATTCAGATATTCGATTATCAATCAATAGTATTTGACAACCTCCCCGACATGGATGTTTTTCTTTTTGATAAAGAGTATCGTTACATATTGTGCGGCGGCCGGGAGAAAGAAAAATTCAACCAAAAAAATTCGGATTA
>JAFGUD010000181.1 GCA_016938685.1 Bacteroidales bacterium
CCTGTAATTGGGTCAATAAAATTCGGGTCAATATCTTTAAGCGGTAATAGTACAAAAAGCCTGTCTTTTGATTTAGGATGTGGCACCACTAGATTATCACGGTTTATTTTTTTGTCCCCATAATAAATTATGTCGATATCCATTGTTCTTCCTTCGTAGCCGGATTGGCTGCGAACTCTTTTTAATTCCGATTCAATATCCAGAATGATTTTAAGGAGTTTTGTTGGAGTTAAATCAGTATCAATTTTAAGCATTGCATTTGTAAAATACTTGGCATGATTAAATCCCCATGGTTCACTTAAATAAATTGGCGATACGCTTTGAGGTGCAGCAATTTTCTCAGAAATTAGTTTAATTACTTTTCCGACATTTTCCAATCTATTGCCTAGATTACCTCCTATTCCTAAATATAAATCCAAAATTCCAAATTCAGTTTATTATTGTGTTTAATTCATTACCTGAAAACAATTTTTACGCTTCGGTACAATTTTTACACATTTCAATTTTATTGCGTTGCGAAAATACATTTTTAACAAAACGTTTGTATGCTTTTTCGTTTCTAATTTCATTTAAAGTTGAAACTGTTAAGTCTCCCATTATATGTTTTGCATCCTTATCGAAACAACAGGGTACGAGTTTCCCATCCCAGGTTATTACAGATCCAAAAACAATTCGGTTACATCTATTTCTTATCGTGTTTTTTAAAATAGGTGTTCCATCACTGCCATTTTTATATCTCGAGTATCTTGGATTTGATGGGAGTAAATCTAATTGTTCTTTCCCATAAATTTGAGCAGTTTTAAGAACAATTCTATCAATCTTATATTTCTTTTTTAGCTGCTTTAATTCTTTTATTTCCTTTTCGTTATGCTTAAATACTAAGAATTGCAATTCGATAAGCGGCCGCAGTTTTTTGGGAATACTGCTAAGAACTTCTAACGATTTAAATCCTTTGTTGATATCGCCATTAATTCTATATTTATTATAGGTATCCTGAGTCAATCCATCGAGTGAGATTATGATTTTATCGGGTTTTGCATCAATAATTGTTTTGATGTTTTGTGATAAAACTTGGGCATTTGTAGAAAATTCAGTCCGGATATTGTTTTTATTTGCATACTTTATCATTTCACCGAGCTCTTTATGAAGCAAGGGTTCTCCCTGAAAATGCAAAATCAGATTGATTAAATATTTTTTGTTTTCATCTATAATTTTCTTGAACAAGTTGAGATCTGCGTATCCTTTTGGTCTTGTCAGCTTTCCAGTACCCGAAGGGCATGCGGGGCATTTAAGATTACAAAAGTTGGTTGGCTCAAATGAAATAAACGAAGGATGTGGCAAAACTAAATCAAGGTTTTTATTTCTCTTAAAATAAAAATATAGTTTGATTAAGTTCTTGAGTTTTGTAAATGTCAAATATTTAATCCAATTTAATGCTCTCAACTTTTTTACTGCAATTTTAGTATTTTTTTGTGGAATAAAAAAAGGGTTCTACCACTAATTTAGTGGTCAAAATATGCTTTTTGCCATCCCGCACCCTACGTTCCCTAAAGGGAGCCTTACACACAGCATAACAGATAGCAGTTGAGCGAA
>JAFGUD010000182.1 GCA_016938685.1 Bacteroidales bacterium
AACTGAAAATATTACTGAATTGCAAGTAGCAGATTTACCAAAGGGTTTGTACATTTATAACATTTTGCAAAACAATGAAATTGTTGAGGAAGGGAAAATAATAAAGGAATAAAATCATCTGGATTTCACATACTTAACGCCCAAAAAATCGTAAACACTCGGGTCTACAAGTTTTTTTTCTCCTGTTTTAGTGTTTTCAACAATCACAAAATCGTGGTCTTTGAAAAAAGATGATTTGAAATAATGATGTACATTTTCCCCAAACAAATAAATGTATCCTACGTAACATTTTGCATTCCACTCGTCTGAAAGATTATTCTTTTCGAGCAAATAATTGCAAACCGATGCGTAAAATGTTGCATAACCTATACAGTTTGAGGATTTTGAATAAAATAAATCATTTGGATTATATCCCGAACTCGATTTTGTGAATTTTAAACTTTGCGATGTTATCTTATTGCTGATTTTAAGCACTTTACTTATACCAATTTCTGATTCAGAAGAAATACTATCAACATAATTTTTAAAATTATCATCTTTCAAAGAATAAGTAGTCCGCTCATTTACAGGTTCATATTTCACCATTAACCGAAAGAAAACACCTTTGAAAACAAAAACAATAAACAAAAATGCAAATATTATTATCAGAAACTTTTTCATTATTTAGCCGATATCATTTCTGCACATCTTATTCCGTCAATAGCAGCAGATACAATTCCTCCGGCATATCCGGCTCCTTCTCCACAAGGATACAAATTTGCAACCTGAACATGTTCCAACGTATCTTTATCACGTGGAATTCTAACCGGAGAAGAAGTTCTTGATTCAACGCCTAACATTATAGCGTCATTTGAAACAAAACCTTTTATTTTTTTATTAAATTCATTAAAAGCATGACGCAATTTTTTGTTAATAAATTCCGGCAACCAATTGTGCATATCAGAATTTACAACACCCGGATTATAAGAAGTAGCAGGTAGATTTGCAGTATTCTTTTTGCCGACAAAATCAGCAATTGTTTGAGCAGGAGCAATTACATTTTCTCCTCCTTTTTCAAAAGCCAATTTTTCAAGATATTGTTGAAATTTTAAACCAGCCAATACTCCATATTTCTCTTGATCGGGGAAATCTTCTTCTCTGATTTCCACAACAATACCGGAATTAGCATAAACAGAATCACGATTTGAAGGAGACATTCCATTTACAACCATCTCATTTTGTGAAGTTGCAGCAGGAACAATATACCCACCCGGACACATACAAAACGAATAAACTCCTCGATTTTCAACCTGAGTAACAAGACTATAAGACGCTGCCGGCAAATATTTCCCTCTTTCCGGCAAATTATATTGATTTGTATCAATCAACATCTGGTTATGCTCAACTCTAACTCCCATTGCAAATGATTTAGCTTCGAGCAATATTGATTTTTTATGTAATAATTCGTAAATATCTCTAGCAGAATGACCGGTAGCAAGAATTACTGCTTTCCCGTTAATTTTATCACCATTTTGAGTAATAACTCCCAAAATTTCATTATTTTCTACAATTAAATCATCAACTCTTGTATTAAAAATTATTTTTCCACCGGCATTAACTATTGTTTCGCGAATATTTACAATAATTCTGGGCAAATTATTTGTGCCAATATGCGGATGAGCTTCGGTGAAAATTTTCGCCTCTGCTCCGTGCAATTTCAAAACATCAAGGACATATTGAGTGCTGCCACGTTTTTTGGAACGAGTATAAAGTTTTCCATCGGAAAAAGTACCTGCGCCACCTTCGCCAAAACAGTAATTCGATTCCTCATTCAAAGCATTATTTCGATTAATTGAAGCCACATCAACTTTTCGTTCGCTAACATTTTTTCCACGCTCCAAAACAATCGGTTTAAACCCATTTTCTATCAATTTTAAAGCAGCAAAAAGCCCTGCCGGACCTGCTCCCACTACAATTACTTCGGGTTTGTTAGTTACATCTTGTAAATTAAGTTTAAAAGGCTCTTTTTCAGGCATTTTTTCTCCCCACCAAACATTTACACTCATTATAATTTTAGGAGTTATTTTTCTTGCGTCAATTGATTTTTTTAAAATCTCTATTCCTGTAATTTCTCTTGGCGAAACACCTATTTTTCTGGCAATAGCTTTTTTGTACTGTTCCTCCGAAGCTGCCATTTCGGGGTGTAATTCTATTGATAATTGTTTAAACATGTATTTGATTTGATGATTTATTAATTTGGCAATTTGATAATTTATTAATTTGAAAATTTGATGATTTATTAATTTGAGAATTTGATATTTGAGTGATTTGATACTAAATATATTCGTAACTATCAGCTTATTAACAAACAATAAAATTAAATTAAATAATAACAGTAACTTGAAAACTTGTCGCTATCTGTAAGAATTATTTCTTCAATAAATCAACAAATCTTTTTATATTTGTAATCAACAAATAAAACAAAAAAAGCAATGAAACGTATATTATACTTACTAATATTTTTACCGTCTATAATTTTTGCTCAGTCGCAAAATCCACCTTCGGTAAAATGGAAACAAGTTGAAACCCCACATTTTAGAGTAATTTTTCCGGAAGAAATCGAAGAATACGCATTAGAAACAGCTTATCTAATGGACACAATCTACAACAAAGACACAAAAATTTTCAGAAAAAATTATCCAAAAAAAGTTGATTTATACCTTTACAATCGTTCGGTTGTTTCAAATGCTTATGCAGCTTTGGGACCACGAAGAATGGTGTGGTATCTTACGCCACCTTCGTCTCCATCTTTAACATTAAGTGCATGGAACAAAACACTCGGCATCCACGAATATCGTCACATTACGCAATATAGTGTTATGAATGAAGGATTTACGCAACTAGCAAGTGTTGTTGCAGGAGAATATGGACAATCATTAATGGAAAACTGGTCTACTCCAAACTGGTTTTACGAAGGAGATGCTATCTACAACGAAACAAAATACAGCAACAGTGGAAGAGGTCGCATGCCTAGCTTTTCTCTACCACAGCGTACAATTTTATTAAATGACCAAAAATTCAGCTACGAAAAAGCTCTTTTTCGCTCATACAAAGACTATTATCCAAATCATTATTATCTTGGTTATCATATAGTTGCAAGAACAAACACAAAATATGGAGAACAAATATGGAATCAAATTCTAGACCGTTCATCGTATTTTTCATTTTGGCCGTATACATTTGAAAGAAGCATGAAAAAATACACCGGACAAAATGTAAGAAAAACATACAAATCTACATACAGTGAGCTAGATTCAACATGGACAGAAGAAATTTCTAATTTGGAAACAACTGAAGCAGAAATATTAAACCAAAAGAAAAAAAGAGTTTGGACTAATTATTTTGAGCCACAAATAATCAACAAAGATACACTGTTGGTTCTAAAAAGTGGCTACGACAACAACACAACAATGTATTATCTTTTCAGCAACGGAGAAGAGAAAAAAATCAGAGAAATTTCGGGCGAAAATATTTCTTATTCAAACGGAAAAGTTACTTGGGCTAGATACAGCGAACACCCTAGATACGGAGAAGAAAGTTATTCTGATATTGTGATTTATGATTTAAAAACAAAAAAACTTGATCAAATTACTAAAAAAGGTAAATATTTTTCACCGGAATTGTCCCCTGACGGTAAAAAAATAGTAGCTATTGAATTTGGACAAAACTTAATCGGTAAAATTGTGATTTTTGATTTACAAGGAAATATTCTAAACACTTTTGAAATCGACAAAGAATTTTATCCAATGCTACCAATTTGGACAGATGACGGGAAATCAATTATTTATCTTCAAACCTCAACCGATGGTGAAAGTATGATAAAGTTTAATATCGAAAAAGCAACAACAGAAACGCTAATTGAACCCCAATGGCTAAAATTTGACAAACCATACTGCAAAGACGGTTACGTGTTTTTTAATTATGATTATTCAGGGATTACAAATATTTATGCACTTAACATAGAAACTAAAAATATTTTTCAGGTCACTTCTCGCAAATTTGCTGCAAATCAAACAGTTGTTTCACCAGAAAATAAGAAAATATATTTTACAGATTATAATTTGAATGGTTTTGACATAGCAAAAATGGAATACAAACCTGAAAATTGGAAAAAACTGGAAAACATAAACGAAAAAGTGTTTGAATATTTTAAAAGTCCAATAACTGAAAATCAGATAAAAAATATAAATACCGATTTCACTAAAAATATTCCTGAAACTTATAAATCTGAAAAATTTAAGGCTTCTAAAAAATTCATAAACATTCATAGTTGGAGCCCGTTTTTAGATGGTAATTTGAGTGGAATAGAAGTTTATTCCGACAATACAATGAACACAATGTCTGTAACAGGATCAGTTTATGGTAATTTTTATAGCAATATACTAATGAGTAGTGTTTGGTTGCAATACAAAAAATACTTTCCAATAATGAGTGTAGGGTTTTCTACAGGTCAAAACGGAGAAGTTTTTGATTATGATTTAAAAACAGATTCAGTAGAAAATTGGTATCATAATTCTGTAAACTTCTCAACATCTGTACCTCTGAATTTTTCGAGAGGTATTTACTACAGAGCCCTGAATTTGAATGCTGGTGGTTCATTTATTTCAATGTCAAATTTCAACGGAGATTTTTATGAAGAATTAGGCCTAAAATTTACTCAACTAGCCTCATATTCAACAAGTTTTAGTTTTACAAACCGTCGCTTTATGAATTATCGCGATTTGTTGCCAAAATTTGGACAATCAATCACATTAGGATACAGAAAAGTGCCCAATTTATTTGATATACACGGAGAACATTTATATTTCTTATCAACTTTTTATTTCCCCGGAATAATGAAACACCACGGAATAAAAATCAATTTAGATTACGAAAACAAAAGTAGGGCTACACAAAACACATATAGTTTTTCTTCAGCAACAACAATGCCCAGAGGTTACACACAAGTATACTACAACAGAATTGTTAAAACATCAGCAGAATATCAATTGCCATTATTTTACCCTGATTTTAACATTCCCTATCTACTATTCGTAAAACGAGTTAGAGCAAATATCTTTTACGATTATGCACAATTAACTCAAAACGCAAACACAAGCATAAGAAGTTCAGCCGGAGCTGAAGTGTTATTTGATTTTAACATCCTTAGAATGAACTTTTTCACTATCGATGCCGGTATACAAATAGCGTATTTAATAGAAGAGCAAAAATGGGTTTCAACACCTTTGTTATTAGGCGCAAAACTAACTTTTTGATAATAATTAAGATAAAAAGCAATAAAGACTTTTGTGTTTTGGTAAAAAAATTTATTTTTGCTTAGTTAATTAAAAAAATAATGGCAAATAATAAGATAAACATTAAGAATAAAAAAGCATATTTTAATTACGAGATAATTGAAAAATACGAAGCGGGTTTAGCTCTTTTAGGCACTGAGATAAAATCAATTAGAGCAGGTAAAGCAAGCCTTACAGATGCATATTGCAAATTTTTGGATAATGAATTATGGATTCTAATGAGTATTTCTGAATACGAATTCGGTAATCTGAACAATCATGAGCCAAACAGACGCAGAAAATTACTATTAACAAAAAGAGAGCTTAAAAAACTAGAAAGAAAAATCAAAAATACAGGTTTAACAATTATTCCGTTACAATTATTTTTCAACGAAAAAGGCTTAGCAAAAATTGAAATTGCATTAGCAAAAGGTAGAAAAAAATACGATCATAGACAGGCAATAAAAGAAAAAGACACAAAAATTGATATGGCAAGAGAAAGAAAATACAAATATTAAAAAAGTAAATTTGAATTAATTATAGTTCAATTTTTTGCAAAAAAAGACAATTAGCAAGATTTTTTACTTTCATAACGCAAATGGCAAAAAAACAAAACATACTATCATCATACAACACAAGAGTTATTTTATCTCTGTCACTTATTCTTGCCATAATTTTAGGGTTAGCATCATACAGGACATACAAGTTGGTAAAAAAGAATTCATCACAAAAAGTTTTTTCCGACATACAAACAGATTTATTAAACAGCACTTATGATATTAAGAGCGTGGTTGACAACAATGCCGAATTGGTTTCAAATTTATCTGTAATCGTTAGTAGTTATGATGAAATAGTTAAAGACAATCGCAGAACTTTTTTCGAAAACACTCTAAAAAAAATAATAGAAGACAATAACGAAGTCTATTCAATATGGACTGTATTCAAACCATACACTATTGATGATTTAGATGATTTTTACGGAAAACCTTTTGAAGCAATAACCGGTCAATTTTGTGTAAATTACAACAGAGAGAACCAACATATTGGCATAAAAAAAGAAGGTCCTGAAGATTATAAGCTTTTAGACAAATATATTCCAATGTTTAATTCCAGTCAACAAGTTATCATTGATGGTCCTCTCGATGATCCATACTGGCAACTTTCAGGCAGATCAGACATAATAAGAATTGTAGCACCTATTTTAAACAAGAACAATGTAGTAGGATTACTTGGAATAGACATAAATTTAAATTCACTTATTTCAATAATAAATAAAGCAAAATTCAATGTTTTTTTAGTTGATGACGATTTATTTACGATATATTCAAATGATGACAACTCTATAATTTCTAAAAATTTAAAAGAAACTTATCCTTATGTTGTAAATAATTCTTCGTTTTTAAAATCTATTTCTTCACATCAAAGTTATTCTGAAAAAAGCAACCTATTTCACCCAAACCAAGTTATATTTTATTCTACTTACCCTATTTATTTCAATAATGCCAGAAAATACTGGACTGTGATTTTTTATCAGGAGGAAGAACTAATAGATAAACAAGGACGATCTGAAGCATTAAAAATATTTATTACACCTATTTTAGTTTTTCTAGTTATTCTTATAATAATACTTATTGTGTCAAATAACTTGAATACTTTTTTTAAAGAAACAGTCAGATACACAAAAATTCTGTCAAAAGGAGGCAAAATAGAGGAGTTTAGAATTAAAAGAAAAAACACTGAAATGAAAGAAATTCAAGTGTCTTTACTCGAAATATCTAATTTGCTTGAAAACACAAAAAAGCTATCCTTTGAAGTTCTTCAAAGCGATGAAATAGATGTAAGTTCTGAATTATCAAAAAATCCAGTTAGTAAGAATCTTGTTAAAATCAGCAAAAAATTTAATGAAGAAAAAGAAAAACGAGAAGAACAAACAAAACAACAAGAAATAATTAACCTGGTTAGTAAAGCTGTAGCCGACATTAACAATATACAAAGAGAATATATTACAGATTTAGAAGAACTTGCATACGAAACAATAAAATACATTACAGGTTTTACAGATGCAGTTCAAGGTGGTTTTTACATAATAAATAGTTCAAAAGAAGAAGTACAATTCCTTAATTTAATTGCTTTTTACTCATACAACAGAAGAATTTACAACAAAAAAGAAATAGAAATTGGAGATGGACTTGCCGGAACATGCGCTCAAGAGAAAAAATCGATATACACCACTGTTCCTGATAATTATCTGGAAATAACATCAGGACTAGGAAAGACACCGCCCAAATACATATTTTTATTACCATTGGTTATTCACGACTCACTATATGGAATTATTGAAATAGCATTTCTGGAAAAATTAAAAAACCACCAGCTTCAGTTTTTAGAATCAGTTTCGGAAATTATTGCGTCTACTATTTCAACAGCAGAAACAAATAGTAGAACTAGAGTTCTTCTTGAACAAACGCAAAAAATCACAGACGAAATGCGAGAAAAAGAAGAACTAATGAACTCCCAAATACGAGAATTAGAAGAGTTAAAAAACAGAAGTGAAATGGTTGAACTTGATAGGACAGCAGTTTTAAACACTATAAATAAATTAACTTATTATGGTGAATTTGACATATCAGGCAACGTGTTATCAATCAACAAAAACCTGAGCGAAAAAATTCAAATTCAAATTATTGATGCTCTTATGCTGACTTATTATGACATTCTTTTTGTAAATGAAGTCGATAAACACCAAGCAATATGGGAACAAGTACTAGAAGGGAAAACTGTTGAATATGAACATAATGTTTCGTTAGGAAAATTTAATTTTTGGTTTAGCTGTACTTTGGCTCCTGTTTACAATTCAAAAGAAGAAGTTTATAAAGTAATTTTCTTTGCAATTGATTATACAGAAATCAAGAAAAAAGAAAAAGAAATGAAAACATTAATGGTTGAAATCAATGATAAAGCCGAACAAATATCAGTACAAGAACAAGAAATGGATGAGTTTTTTGTAGAATTTCAAAACGCCACAGAAGAACTTGAAAACTTGAATAAAAAATTAGCTGATTTTGATGAACAAAAATTGAATGCTGAAAAAAGCTTGGAATTTCTTCAAAAAGAATTTCAAAAAAGAGCTGTTCGTTCAAAAAGAATTGAAATGAACCTTAAAAAGAAAATAAAATCTCTAGAAATTGAGATCGAATTTCTCAAAGAAAACAATAAATAAAAAAAATGCTGTGAAGAACACAGCATTTTTTTTTAACCTAAATATTGTCTGAGAAGATTGCTTCTGGAACTATGGCGAAGCCTTCTAATAGCTTTTTCTCGTATCTGTCTCACTCTTTCTCGGGTTAATCCTAAATGCGATCCTATTTCCTCAAGTGTCATTTCAGGAGCATTGATGCCAAAAAAATACCTGATAACATCAGCTTCTCTTTTTGTTAAAGTACTCAAAGAACGTTCAATTTCTACAGAAAGCGATTCATGCATAAGTTCGGCATCGGCACGAGGAGAACCCTCATTTTCTATTAAATCAGACAAAGTAGCATCTTCGCCATCACGCACCGGAGCATCAATAGAACGATGTCTGGACGCATTTCTACGAGCTATTTGTAATTTGTCTTCTGAAATTTCTAAAATATCTGCCAATTCCTTATCGGTAGGTGGTCTATTATTTTGTTGCTCAAACAAAGCCATCTGCTTGTTCATTTTATTGATCGAACCAACCTGATTCAAAGGCAAACGTACAATTCTTGATTGTTCTGCCAAAGCCTGCAAAATTGACTGCCTGATCCACCAAACAGCATAAGAAATAAATTTAAAACCTCTGGTTTCATCAAATTTTTCTGCGGCTCTCATCAAGCCTAAATTCCCTTCATTAATTAAATCAGACAAAGTTAAGCCCTGATTTTGATATTGTTTAGCCACAGAAACAACAAATCTTAAATTTGCTTTAACAAGTTTCTCCAATGCAATCTGATCACCTTGTTTTATTCTCCTGGCTAATTCAACCTCCTCATCAACACTTATTAATTCTTCTTTGCCTATATCTTGTAAATATTTATCAAGTGAAGTACTCTCTCTATTTGTAATTGACTTAACAATTTTTAACTGCCTCATAATAACATTTTTATTAAATAAGATAAAAAAATCTATTTTACTTACTTTACTACCTAACGTAAATAAACAAAACTTTGTTTCATAAAAAATCAACTATTAGCTTTTTTTAATTTTTATTAAATTTACAAAATATTTTACAAAATAGCCACTTATCATTTATAAAAAAAAAAAAACTAA
>JAFGUD010000183.1 GCA_016938685.1 Bacteroidales bacterium
ATAAGCTTTTTGAGGTATTTTTTTCTGATTTGGAAATCACTGATGGATTCTGTAATTTTTTGAATCAATACTCTAAAATTGAAGATTGAAAGCCCTTAAAGTTTAAAAATGTTAGAGTCCTTGAAAAATATGAAGAGCTTTCCAAACCTATAAGAAAGCCGCTTTGGCAATAGTGGCACGAAAGGATAAATAAAACGGACAACGTAATTATTGCCAATTTCTAAAACTATGGTTATTAGTCGTTAAATAGTAGTAGTTGCCTCCCATACTAATCATTACGAATCCACCGTATAATTTCCCATACTTTTTCATTTTTGTGAAGATTGTATTGTAAATCAATCTATCTTAGCTTTTTTAATTAATAAAATTTTTTTTTCATGGGACTTACCATACATTACAGCGGCATTTTTAACGCAAAGGCGTCACTTAGTGCGTTTATTGAGGATGTTGTAGATATTTTGAAGCCATTAAATTTTGATTTTCAGGTTTACGAAACAGAATTTCCTATTGGTATTGAGAATACGGAGGATTTGACCCAAATTTATGGACTTAGTTTTACGCCACCTAATTGCGAAACGGTATCACTCTCATTTTTAGCAAATAGGCGAATGAGTAGTTCGGAGCATGTCCACCTTTGGGGCGATGCTACTGATGATGAGCAGAAAAGATTTTTGTATAAACTTTTTACGAAAACTCAATTTGCCGGAGTTGAAACCCATCAATTTATTATTAGTTTGTTTAAATATTTGCAAAAGCGCAATTATTTTGAAAGTATTGACATCGTTGATGAAGGAAAATATTGGGAGACTGGTAATGTGGATGTTTTAAAAGAAAATTTTGCTAAATACAACCAAATCTTAGATCACGTTTCTATTGCATTTCAAAGCATTCCTATTCAGTCGGGTGAAGACATTCAACAGTATATTGAGCGTGTTTCAAAACGAGTGAATGATAATTTAAATCGAAATTAAATAATGTTTAAATGCTATTTTAATACATGAAACTCAAGAAAACAACCAACCCTCAATGCCCCGTTGACGGTCATTATGATTCAATTATACCAATAGTCTATGGCTTGCCATCACCAAAATTGATGAAACAAGCTGAAAGAGGAAAAGTTAAACTTGGGGGGTGCATGGTTTATAATGATAATCCACAATGGTATTGTAAAAAGCATGATGTTGCGTTTTGAGTTTTTAGAACGGTACGCTTTCTATTTCAATTTTCTTACATCGAACTTATAATAATTAG
>JAFGUD010000184.1 GCA_016938685.1 Bacteroidales bacterium
AACTGAAAAATCTATTTTATCATTCATCTTTTTTTACCCGCAAAATTATATATTTTTAAGTTCCTCCCCAAGAAGTTGAACTGATCCAGTTCCTCCCCAAGAAGTTGAACTGATCCTAAAAAGCCTCTTACAAAAATTGTAAGAGGCTGATTACCATCGTACCCGAGGCCGGGATCGAACCGGCACGACCGTTGCTGGTCACAGGATTTTAAGTCCTGCGTGTCTACCAATTCCACCACTCGGGCACTTTAAAAAAACAGGGAAAACCCTGCTTTTGTGGAGCGAGAAACGGGACTCGAACCCGCGACCCTAACCTTGGCAAGGTTATGCTCTACCAACTGAGCTATTCTCGCGAATTGTTAAGACGGTTGCAAAAGTATGTACTTTTTATATTTCTGCCAAATTTTTTAAGAAAAAAAAAATAAGTTTTATTCAACAGTTTGTTACATAATTATTTGCAGTATGTTTTTTTTCGTAAAAATTGTTTCGTTACCTTTGATGCCCATTATTCAACAACAAATATAGTTTAAAATTTCGGCAAAATGAAGATTGTTTTTACAGATTTAGATAGCACTTTTCTTAATTCTGATGCAAAAATCAGCAAAAAAAATATGGATACTCTTTTTTATTTACAAAAAAAAGGGGTAGTAACTGTTGCCGCAACCGGAAGAAATATTTTTAGTTGCAATAATGTTCTCTCTCCTGATTTGCCTTTCGATTACCTGATTTTTTCTACCGGAATTGGGATGATGGATTTTAAATCGAAAAAAATAATCAACTCTCATCATTTTGAAATACAACAATCTCTATATATCAGTTCGTTATTAATTCAATTAGGTTTTAATATTTTTATTCACAATACAGTCCCTGATAATCATTTTTTCTATTATCAAAGATCGAAACACAATCCTGATTTTGAAAGTAGATTTAAAATATATGAAAATTTTGGTACAGAATTAAAATCTCTTGAGCAAATAAAAAATGTTTCTCAATTTGTATTAGTTTTAAATCATGGGCAAGAAGAGTTTGTTAGAGTAACAGAAGTAATTCATAATAATACTTCAAACATAAAAATTATTAGAGCTACATCACCAATAAATCATAAAAATATTTGGCTTGAAGTGTATCCTGAAAATGTTTCAAAAGGTAATTCTGCTATTGAATTGTGTGAATTGTTAAATATTGATATTAAAGATTCGATTGCAATTGGAAATGATTATAATGATATTGAACTTCTTGAAGTTGCCGGGAAAAGTTTTATTGTTGAAAATGCACCTGAAGAATTAAAAAGCAAATATGAAGTTGTTGCATCTAACGATAATGACGGCTTTTCTGAGGCTGTATTGCAGTTAATCAGTTAATCAGTTCGCCAGTTAATCAGTTAACCAGTTGCTAGTTAGTTCGTTAATTAATCAATTAACTAGTTGCTATTTGGTTGGCGGTTGACAAAAAATAATGAACAAAAAAACGAGTCTTTAAGTCATCTTTTGACTCAAAAACTCGCTTCTTTCTCTAATTTTGGTGTTAATTTAATGATTATTTAATGTCTATTTTTCGTTTCGGTTGAATTTGAGCTTCCGGTTTTTTACTAATAATAACGTTTAAAATTCCGTCTATATATTCGGCTTTAATGTTATCTATATCAGCAGTATCGGGCAAAGTGAAAACTCTTTTGAAAGTGTTGAACGAAAATTCACGTTTTGTAAATTTGTCATTCTCTTCAATTTGTTTCTCTTCTTTTGAGCTTGAAATTGTTAGCACGTTATTGTCCAAATCAATTTCAAAGTCCTCTTTTTTGAAACCCGGAGCAGCTAATTCAATAAAATAATCTTCGGCTCTTTCCACAATGTTTACTGATGGAACTGTTTGCATTTTTTTGAACATTTCAAAATCGTCTGCAAAAATATCATCAAAAAAATTTGATACTGGTAAAAACGGATTTGTTCTTTTAATAAGTGTCATAATTTTGTCCTCCTAATTTTTTTGGGTTAATTAAATTAAAAATGTTTTTTTTAAAATTTTAAATTGTTTAATTTTTTGTTTTATTTTACTTCCATATTTCAATTTATATGCCACTAGAAATTTTGGAATAAATTGTCATTTTTTGCGTCAATTTGTCATTGTTTTGTTTTTTAGTAGTGACTTTTTGTCAAAAACAAGGAATTTTTGTCTTTAAATAAGAATAACAACATGTATAAATATATTTTATTAGTAGTTTTTTTTGTGTTTTTTTCTTGTAATAGAAAACTTGCAAAAGTAGATACCGCTCAAAATTTTAAGCCCGATTCTTTAAATTGCAATTACGCAGATTTTGATTTGGCTAATTATTTTAATATTGATCAAATTGCAAGATTTGAAAACGAAATTCAGAGATTTATCAAAATGGATTCTTTAAATAAACCGGAAGATTCTTGTATTGTTTTTGTTGGAAGTTCCAGCATCAGAAAATGGATTACTCTCGAAAGTTCTTTCTCGCCTCTTCCCGTTTTGAATAGAGGATTTGGAGGTTCTACATTTCCCGAACTAATTTATTATTCAAATGAGTTGATTTTTAAGTATAATCCTAAAATTGTTGTTATTTACGAAGGCGATAATGATCAGTATTTTTTAAGCCCATACCAAATTTTTGAATGTGCTTGTTACTTAGAAAAGAATATTCATGAAGTTATGCCAAATACAATTGTATATTTTTTATCAGCTAAACCTTCACCTTCGAGACGAGAAAAAATAAGAAGCACTATTCAAACTAATAAATATTTGGAAGCATTATCGATGTATTCTGAAAACACATATTACATTGATGTTTGGTCACCAATGTTTGATGAAAATCTAAATATAAGAGGGGATATTTTTAAAAAAGATAGCCTTCATCTGAACGAAGAAGGCTATATAATATGGTATAATGTAGTTTTTCCTGTAATTGAACAAAAATATAATTCTAAAATCCCCTAATTTTTATGTCTCCGATTTCTACAACTTCTTTTTTATTTTTTCCAATTGCATTTACAATAGCTTCAATTTGTTGAGCTGATGCTTCAATAGGATCTTGCATTATATACCAAGTAACACTTGCTTCATAAGGTTTATCGGTATATGAACCTTCGTAAGTCCAATAATTTTGTCCCATTGAAAACAAATAATATAAGTCAATTGGAGTTTCAATTTTTTGTGGACTTCCTTTTGGTGGAATATTGTCTATAATTAGCTGCAAATCTGGACTTTCTTCCCCTTCTACAACAAAAACACTTGCAATAATTGGTTTGCCCAAAGAATCGGTATGATGAAATTGTAATTCCAGTGGAAAATGTTCATCATTTACTTTGTGTTCTGAAGGAGATTTTATAACAAATTTTTCGAGAGGCAATTCTTGTCCTAAATAATCTTTTTCACTAGAAACAACCAAAACAGAACCACTAACATAAACAGACAAATATTTTCCGTTGTTGTCTATTACAAAATTTTCAACTGCATAATAATCTGCGTAAATAGGTTTAAGGTCACTATCTTTTTCAACATTATAAATATCTATAGGAGAAAGACGAGTTCCGTCATCACATGCACCTAAAAAGAAAAGAAACCCTAAAAGAAAAAACTTAACGTTTGACATTGAAATTAAATTTTGAATTATTTTCTTCTACAAAATGTTGCCACCATTTAAAAAATTCTGAATATGTAAGTATCTGTTCTCCGTATTTTTCTTCATAAGCAACTCGTTCTTCCTCAGTAATATTAACGCGTTTGATCTTAAAAGACCAATCATCTCTAACTGCAAGCGAATAACCTCCTAGCATTTTATTTTCTATAAAAGTCTGAATATTCCCCATTTTGTCATTTTTCTTTTACATATTCAATACTTGTGCCAAATTCTTTTTTGAATGCAAATATACATCAAAAAAACTAAACTATTGTTATCCAAATCAATAAAAACAAATTCAAAAAAAAGAATGGGATAAGCAACTTTATGCTTAAATTTGCATCTAGATTAAGATTTATTAACCTAAATTTAAGTATTATGAGAAAAAAGTTATTTTTTTTTATTGCTTTTTTGTTTGGAACATCATTGATATTTGCTCAAAATGGGCAGATTATCTTGAATTCAAATAAATCGGGAATAAAAATTGCGGAAAACAGCTATGAAAAACTAAATTTAACATTTAGCCATACTGTAATCAACAGTTTTAGTGTTCAAACAAAATCCGGTTTGTTTGATGAGATTTCAATTCCTGATGCAAGGTTTGTTGGAGAAATCGGACAACCTAAACTGCCGGCTTACAGTAAGCTGATTGAAATTCCATTTGACGCAGATGTTACTGTAAATGTTTTAAGTTATGACGTAGAAGAATTTCTTCTTTCAGACTATGGAATATATAATCCTATTATTCCTGCTCAGCCTGATGTAAATAAAAGTCAAGACCCCTCTACGGTTGAATTTCATTACGACGAAAAAGCCTATAAAACAAAGGGAGTTTTCAAGTATGAACTTGCAACAATTAAAGAATTGGGGATAATGAGAGGTGTAAGAATTGCAAATCTTGCTATTGCTCCTGTTGAATATGACTTTAAAAAAGGAACAATAAAAGTATACAATAACATTGAAGTTGAAGTTGTATATGAAAATGCAAACGTAAAAAAGACTGAATATGTAAAAAAATCAACTTATTCTCCTTATTTTGAAGGTGTATACTCAAAACTAATCAATCACAAAAATGTAATTGACGACCATCCTGATTTAACAAAATATCCTGTAAAAATGCTTATTCTGTCAGATAGAGCATTTGAGGACGCTTTGCAACCATATATTTTGTGGAAAACACAAAAGGGTTTTGATGTTATAGTAAATTATACTGATGAAGGATACGCTACTGTTGATCAAATTAAAGATTGGATACAAGGATACTATGATGCAGGAACTCCTGAAAGTCCAGCTCCTAGTTTCTGTTTATTTGTAGGCGATGTAGCTCAAATACCTGCTTCTCAGACAGGTGTAAATTCTGGCAAAAAAACCGACTTATATTATTTCAGTCAAGATGGAGATTATTTTCCGGAAATTTATTACGGTAGATTTTCAGCTAATGATTTATCTGAACTACAACCTCAAATTGACAAAACTTTATATTACGAAAAATACGAATTTACTGATCCAACTTATCTTGATGATGTTACTTTGATAGCAGGAGCTGATGCTACTTGGAATCCTAATGTTGGACAGCCAACTATTCTTTATGGAACACAGAATTATTTCAATACCGCACACGGATTCTCAACAGTTAATTATTATTTAGATTCCTATACAGGATGTTATGATAATGAAAGAATTTCAGTGTCTTTTATTAACTATACCGCACACTGTGCAGAAACCGTTTGGGGTACTCCTGCTTTGTCTATTTCAGACATTAATAATATGACAAATACAGGCAAATATCCGCTTGCTGTTGGTAATTGCTGTTTATCTGCGGATTTTAACACTACAGAATGTATTGGTGAAGCATGGGTAAGAGCCGAAGACAAAGGTGCTGTGGCTTATATTGGATCATCTCCTTCTACTTATTGGTTTGAGGATTTTTATTGGTCCGTTGGTGCTTTTCCTCTCTCTGGGGATAACGGTGGTTATGTGCCTACTGTTGCTGAAACTACAATGGGAGTTTACGATGCCATGTTTATTGGCGATTATGTTACTGTAGATGCTACGATTTTTTTAGGAAATTTAGCTGTTACCGAAGTAGATGTAGAGGGATACCCTCAACATTCAAATCCTTTATATTACTGGGAAGCATATAACTGTTTGGGCGACCCTTCTCTTATGATTTATAAAACACAAGGAGAATTAAATGCAGTTAGCCATTTGCCAACTTTACCTATTGGCTTAGATTATTTTGAGATTACTGCTGAGCCTGGTTCTTATGTTGGTATTTCAAAAGACGGTGTATTATATGGAGCCGGTTTAATTGATGGAACAGGTACAACTAATATTCCTTTAACTCCTATAACATCTGGTGGAGATGTAACTATTGTTGTTACAAAATCACAATATCAGCCATATATTGTAAATATTCCTGCTGCCTCCTTAAATGGACCTTACTTAGTAGTAAATGACTATGTAAATAATATTGATTATGGTCAAACTACTGATTTAGATATCGTTTTGGAAAATGTTGGTAGTGATTTATCACAAGCGGTTTTAGTTTCTGCAACAACTACCGACGTTAATGCAAGTTTACTAAACTCAACTGATATTTCTTATGGAGATATTGCGGCTGATGAAATTACTTCGCCGAGTTCTGGTGCTTTTAGCCTTACTGTTGCTGATGATATTGAAAATGGATATTTGGTTGCTATTGACATAACAATTAGAGATTCAGAAGACTCTGTATGGACATACACTAAAAATGTAACAGTTAATGCTCCTGAAATTTCAATCGGAGATTTATTTATCACCAATGATGATAACGTTAGTGGAATTTTAGATCCGGGAGAAACTGGTGATATTAATTTTACAATTACAAATACTGGTGATGCAACAGCTGTATTCAACGCTTATTTATCTGAAAGTAGCGATCCGAACAACTATTTAACTCTTGGTTCTACAACAGTTTCAGGGATTTCATTAGCCCCTGGAGCATCTCAAGATTTTGTTTTTATCGGAGCAACAGCTGATGTAAATACTCCTCTTGGTTCTGCAGTTGAATTGCAGCTTGACGTTACAGCAGGTGATGATGAACAATATTCTGCTGTTGATAATCAGGATTTAATTATTGGAATTATTCCTATTTACCCAATCAGCGATGAAGGAACATTATCTGTATGTACCGGAACTTTCTACGATTCAGGTTTAGATGTTGGAGAGTACGGAATTAATGAAAATTACACAATGACATTTTTACCCGGTGGTGGTGCAGATTTTGTGGTTGTTGATTTTACTTCGTTTGAAACAGAAAGTGGTTATGATAAATTATACGTTTATGATGGACCAACAACAGGTTCTCCTTCATTAGGTGTTTTTGACGGAACAAATAGTCCCGGATTATTAATGGGAGCTAATGGTTTAACATTTAATTTTACTAGTGATGGGTCTGTAACCAAATCAGGTTGGGAAGCAGAAGTTAGCTGTTACACAGCGACTGAACCTCCTGTATGTCCTACTAATCCTATCCCTGTTAATTCTGCAACCGATGTATTTCCAACGGAATTAACATGGGCTGCTTCAATTGGAGCTATTTCTTATGATGTCTATTTTGGAACTGATTCGGATCCATACACAAATACTCCAACAACTGTTACTTCTACTCAATTTGATGTATCCTTAGATGCAAATACTACATATTATTGGGCTGTTTTACCAACAAATTCTATTGGAACAGCAACAGGTTGCGATGTTTGGTCGTTTACAACAGGTGATCCTGTTTATATTATGTCTGATGCTACTATAACAACCTGCAGTGGAGTATTTTATGATACAGGTGGCGAAAGTGGAGCATATCAAAGTAATGAAAATTACACTATGACATTTTTACCCGAAACAGCCGGGAACATGATAAATATCGAATTTGTTTCATTTGCAACAGAAGGTGGTTATGATTACTTCTCTGTATATAATTCTGATGATGCAAGTAATTTAATTGGAACTTATGATGAAGATGATATGCCTCCAACTAATATTACTGCAAGCAATACAAGCGGAGCATTAACTTTTGTTTTTACTAGTGACGGTACAGTAACCAGAGATGGTTGGGAAGCAAATATTACTTGCGTTACCACTTATGACATTACTTTCAGTGTTACAGATGGCACAAATCCTTTAGAAGGAGCTACCGTTGTTTTTGCAGGGCAAACTCAAAATACTGACGCATCAGGATTGGTTACTATTCCTTGTGTTGAAGATTTAGACGTAGCATACACAGTTTCAATGGATGGATATTCTGATGCTACAGGAACTGTAGATGTTGATGCTGATAAAACTGTAGATATTACTCTTCTATTGACTCCAACTTATGATATTACTTTCTATGTTTCAGACGGAACAACACAAATAGAGGGAGCAACAGTTAGTTTTAACGGGGCTACTCAAAATACTGACGCATCAGGAATTACAATTTTCAATGATGTTGAAGAAGCAACCGGTGTTTCATATTCTGTTACAAAAACAGGTTATCAAAATGAAACAGGAACAGTAGATGTTGATGCTGATAAAACTGAAAACGTTGTTATGCAAATAGTAGAAAATTTGAATGATTTGCAAAATGAAGTAGTAATTTCACCAAATCCAACATCTGGAATTTTTAAAATTAACTTTTCTAATATTTCAGCAAATGCCGAAGTTGAAATTTTCACCGTAGATGGGAAAAAAGTTCTTACTTCCAGTATTACAGCTGATAAAAATGAATTTGATTTAAGTGATTATGAATCTGGACTTTATATGATTAAAATCACAACAAAAGATAGGGTTTATTTACAGAAACTTATTATTGAATAATTAATTTATAACGAGTAAAAAGCGTCTCAAATTGAGACGCTTTTTTTATGAATGCTACTCTATGCAACTATTTAATGTATTTTTGTCTTTATTTAGTAAAAACAATTAAGAAAACTTAAAAACAATACTATGAAGAAAATCCTTTTAGCCGGTTTGATTCTACTTATTACTATTTCTGCATATTCGCAAAAAATAGCTTTAAAGAATGCAAAATCAAATTCACAAAAAGTAGAAAATATTGACAGAAATACATTTACTGTCTCAACATCTTTGGATATTTTGAAATTTACAGAGTCAAACACTAAAGGTGGTGATTTTGTAAATTTTACAAATCCAACAACAACAAAAATCTATAATGTCGGTTTTCCTGCTTTACCTGTAATTTCTAAGCTCATAGAAGTGCCACAAAATGCAAAAGTAAAAGTTAAAGTTATTTCGTATGATGAAGAAATAATCAAGTTGAGTGATGCCGAAATAACAAAAAAAATAATGCCGTCACAACCGTCTTTATCTAAAAGTGCTGACCCAGCAGATGTACCTTTTTATATTAATGAAACAGTTTATAATACTAATGAATTTTACAGCGCAAAAGAAATTATCAGTTATGAAGATGCCGGCCAAATGCGTGCTACCAGATTAGGCAGACTCGAAATTAATCCTTTTGAATACAATCCTGTAACTAACGAATTGAGAGTTTTCAATAACATTAAAATTGAAGTAACTTTTGAAAATGCTGATTGGACTAAAACAAATGAACTGAAAAATAAATACTCTTCGCCTTATTTTGACGGTGTAACAAATAGTTTCACATTAAATAAAATTGAGCTTTCAAAAGATTTGATTACCGATGTGCCTGTTACTTATGTTATAGTAGCACCTGATTCTTATTCTTCTACATTGCAAGAATTTATTACCTGGAAAAGATTAAAAGGATTTCATGTGATTGAAGCATATACTAGCGAAACAGGAACAACTACAACTTCTATTCATAATTATCTTCAAAATTTGTATGAAAATCCTGCAACTGGTGTAAATGCACCTTCATTTGTATTGTTTGTAGGAGATGTTGCACAAATCCCTCCTTATAGCGGAACAGCCGGAAGTCATGTGACCGACTTATATTTTTGTGAATACACAGGTGATAAAATTCCTGAAGTATTCTATGGAAGATGGTCTGCTGAAACCACAACAGAACTTCAATCAATAATTGATAAAACCCTAATGTATGAAAAATACGAAATGCCTGACCCTTCTTATCTAAGCGAAACATTTTTAATTGCCGGAGATGACGAAGGCAACGAAGACACATGGGGCGGTGGAGCAATTTGGTATGCAGATAATTATTATTGCAACAGTGAACATGGTTTATACTCCCATACTTTCCTTCAAAGTACAATTGAAACTTGGGGCGGAAATTCTACAGGGAACAACATTGCTCATGACTCGATTATCGCAAACATAAATGACGGAGTTGCATTAGCAAATTATACTGCGCATTGTAGCTCTGATGGTTGGTATTCTCCTTCTTTTTCAAGAAATGATTTATCAAGTTTAACAAACACAAATAAATATGGTATATGGATTGGAAATTGTTGTTTGTCGAATGAGTTTGATGTAAGTGATTGTTTTGGTGAAATAGCTTTATATTCGGCTAACAAAGGAGCGATTGGTTATATTGGAGGTTCTAATTCAACATACTGGGATGAAGATTATTATTGGGGAGTTGGAATTGCATCTGAATCAAGTCAACCTTCTTATGAAGGCTCTACCGAAGGAGTTTACGATGGCTTATTTCATGATAAATCAAATGAAGTAAATGATATTTCTACTTGGTTTATAGCACAAGGTCAGGCTTATGTGTGTGGAAATCTTGCAGTTCAAGGTTCTTCTTCTTCTTTAAAAACATACTACTGGGAAATATATCATTTAATGGGAGACCCTTCGATAATGAACTATATTGGTGTTCCTGATCCAGTTAGTGTTACTTATAACCCTGCAGTATTTATGATTGGCTCTGCAAGTGTTGATTTAACAACAGAACCTTATGCGTATATTGCTTTTACACAAGATGATAACTTAATTGGAGTTACACAAGCAGACGCTAGCGGTAATGCTTCTTTAAGTTTTTCCTCAGCATTAACAGCTTCTGAAATTACAGTTGTTATCTCTTCTCAATTTCATCAACAATACATTGAAACTTTCCAACCAATTGCAGCAAGTGAACCTTATGTTTTAGTTGATTCATACACACCAGAAGAAGTTTTTTATAACTCAACAGCTAATATTGATGTGAATTTTAAAAATGTTGCAAATGCTGGTTATGATGCAGCAGGAGTAGTAGCAACAATATCTACATCTGATACTTACGTTACAATAACTGATAACTCAGCAAATATTGGAGATATTACAGGCGGACAAATTATTTTTGTAGAAGATGCTTTTACTTTCGATGTTTCAAACGGAATACCGGATCAACATCAGGTTACTTTTTTGGTTTCAATATCAGGAAATGATGCAAAATACAGTTGGTCTTCAAATATTACTGTGACAGTTAATGCTCCTGATTTAGTTGGCGAATTTTCAAATGTTAATGAACCAGATGGATTTTTAAGTTTTAATTCAGAACCGGTTACAGCTGCTGACGGTGGAGATAACTATTTCTATACTGTTGAAGTTATTGGAGGTGACGGAAATTTAGACCCTGATGAAACTGTAAATTTAAACTTCAATACTCAAAATATAGGACATGCAGGAATTTATGATGCTTATGGATATTTAACAAGTACCTCTCCTTATGTAACAATAAATAACGGAGAAAGTTACATTGCAAATTTACCTGCCGGGGCAACATTTACTTCTGTTTTTAACATTACAACAGATCCATCTACTCCTGTTGGAACTGTTATAGATTTTAAATTTATTTTCGGTGACGGAATTTATCAAGACACAATTATTATTGGTGAGCCTGTTGGTTTAGTTATGGAAGATTTTGAAAGTGGCACTTTATCTGATTTTTGGACAACAAGCGGAGATGTTGATTGGACTGTTGACAATAATAACCCATACGAAGGAACATATTGTGCGGTTTCTGGTGACATTAGCGATTATGGTACAACAAGTTTATCATTAAATTTAGATGGAGTTAGTGAAGGTCAAACAATTAGTTTTTGGTACAAAGTTTCTTCAGAGTTATCTTATGATGATTTTGTTTTTAAAGTAAATGGAACTGAAATATTTTCAGAAAATGGTGAAATTGGCTGGACATACTATGAATATACTTTTACTAGTAATGGTGATTTTATTATTAGTTTAAATTACGAAAAAGATGTTTCGATATCAAGCGGAGATGATTGTGTTTGGATTGATAATGTAATTCTTCCATTAGCACCCGCAAAAGGAAAAGGTCCAAAATTAATCTCAATTTCAGCTACAACAATTCCTTCTTGGTTAAATTTTACTGATAATGGAAATGGAACTGCTTTATTACAAGGTGTTGCTCCTGAAAATACTCAAACAGATGCTGTTGTTTTAGAAGCAACAAATCCTACAAATACTGTTACTCAAAGTTTTAACATTGTTACTGCTTATTTAACAGCAATATACACTATTGATAATTTAATACATTTTTATCCAAATCCGACTGCTGATTTTTTAAATATTAACCTGGAAAATCATCCTGAAAAAGCAAACGTTCAAATTTTTGACGTAAACGGAAAATTAGTCCTTTCTCAGTATATTATGGAAACCGAAAATCAAATTGATTTAACTGGTTTTGCAAAAGGTGTTTACTTAATTAATCTAACAGTTGACGGACAATTATTACAAAACAAACTCATAATCGAATAACTGAATTTTTTTAGACAAAAACGGCAATATAATGTTGCCGTTTTTTTTATTCAAAATTTACTTTGAAATAAATTGGAGTTGTGCTTACATTCCCTAAAAATGCATTTTTCCTTTCAATATTACTTTTATAGTCAATATATAGTTTGTATTCTTTATCTTTTTTGAAACTGTAACCACTTTTGAATATTTCAAAGCTTACATTTTGTCCTTTCTTTATACTAACAAAACCTTTTTGTGGATTACAATTAATATATAAGATTTCTCCTAAAACTAATGATTTATTTTCTTTATAATCAATTGCATTCGGTTCTATAATAACATTGAACAACGGAGAAGGATTGAAGAAAATAGTTTTATCTGTTAAGTTAGATACCGTTGTGTATATTGAAACTGAATTTGAATCGAATCTGCTTTTTTCCTTATTTATAGAGATTGATATTTGCTGAGCAATAGAATTATAGTTTAAAAATAGTAAAAAAGCGAATAATATTGTTTTCATTTTTTTCGTACAATTTAAGAAAAAAAAAGGAGAAAATAAAGAATTTAACAAAAAAAACGACTCCAAATTGAGTCGTTTTTTTTAATAAAAAGCATTACGAATATTACATTTGAGTTCTTTTATATTCTTTCAGCCCTGCTTCGAGTGCTTTTACTGCATTTGCAAGGTCTTCTTTTTTAAGAACATAAGCAATTCTTACTTGATCTTTCCCAGAACCTTTTGTTGCATAAAATCCAGATGCAGGAGCCATCATTACAGTTTGATTTTCATAATTAAATTCTTCTAACATCCATTGACAGAACTTATCACAATCATCTATTGGAAGTTTTGCTATTGTATAAAAAGCGCCTTTAGGCATTGGGGTATAAACGCCTTCAATTTTATTTAATTCTGCAATTAAAAAATTTCTGCGTTCAACATATTCGTTGTATACTTCTTCAAAGTATTCTTTAGGAGTGCTAAGAGAAGCTTCTCCCAGAATTTGACCAAAATAAGGAGGACTTAAACGAGCTTGTCCAAATTTTAGAGCATTTTTAGTAAATTCTTTGTTTTTACTTACTAAACAGCCCATTCTTGAACCACATTCACTATATCTTTTTGATGTAGAATCAATTAGAATAGTTCTGTCTTCAATTCCTTCGAGATGCATAACCGAAACGTGTTTTCTGCCATCATAAACAAATTCACGGTAAACTTCGTCAGCAATTATAAATAAATCGTGTTTTATGGCAAAATCGCGTAATTGTTTTAATTCTTCTTCTTCGTACATTCCTCCCGTAGGATTACTAGGATTACAAATAAGAATTCCGCGTGTTCTATCAGTTATTTTTTCTTCAAAATCTTTTATTTTTGGCAGAGCAAAACCATCTTCTATTTTAGAAGTAATTGGCACAACATTAACACCGGCTAACATTGTAAAACTATTGTAATTTGTGTAAAATGGCTCAGGAATAATTATTTCGTCACCCGGGTTAAAAGCAACCATCATTGCAAAATAAAGAGCTTCCGAACCACCTGCAGTTACTAGAATATCAGAATAGTCAACATCAATATTAATATTTTGGTAATATTTTGCTAAACCTCTTCTGTAAGACTCTATGCCGGCAGAATGACTATATTCAATAACTTTAGTATCAATGTTTCTGATAGCATCTAGTGCATGTTCTGGTGTTTTTATGTCGGGTTGACCAATGTTTAGATGATAAACTTTAACTCCTCTTTTTTTTGCAGCTTCAGCATAAGGAACTAATTTTCTAATTGCCGAGGCCGGCATATCGTAACTACGTTGAGATAATTTTGGCATCTTTTGTTTTTTTTTCGATTTCTGAATTCTTCAAAAGTATTATTTTATTTAAAATCAAAAAAGATTTTTCGTCATATTTTGAAAAATTCTTTGTTTTGATTAAAAATCAGCCTTTTATAGCTTTACCGTAAGTATATTTTTAAAAATAAAAAAAAGCTGTTCAGTTTGAACAGCTTTTAGAAAATACAAATAAATTTATTTTAATTTGGCAATAACAGCATCAGCCATTTGAATTGTAGAAGCAGCTCCTTTTTCAACAACATCTGCTCTTCCGGTCATTTTCATCATGTCGTAAGTTCTTACTTTTCCTTCTTTGATTACTTCTGCTACTGCATTTCTAATATTAGTGGCAATTTCATTTTCATTAATAAAATCTAACATCATAATTGCGCTTTCAATCATTGCAATCGGGTTAACAATTGATGTTTTGTAATCAGCATATTTAGGAGCAGAACCATGTGTAGGTTCAAAAACACCAATACCTGTATCAGGATTCATTTGAGCACTTGAAGCAAAACCAAGTCCGCCAATTAATCCCGCAAAACCATCAGATACAATATCTCCAAACATATTTCCGGCAACAATTACTCCGTAATCTTCCGGATTTTTAGTAAGCCACATCATTTGAGCATCAATATTTGTATTCCAAAGTTCAATTTCAGGGAAATCATTTTTTTGAATACTTTTAGCCATTTGATACATCATTCCAGATGTTTCACGAATTACATTTGGTTTTTCGCATAAAGTAACTGATTTATAACCGTATTTTTTTGCATAATCAAATGCAGCTCTAAGAATTCTTTCTGTGGCTTTTTTAGTAAAAATACGAGTAGAAATTGAAATTTCTTCTTTTGGAGTAGCTCCAAAATTCTTTTTAAACTTAGGGTGAGTCATAAAAGCATTATAAACTTCTTCTGATGGATTTGACCATTCTACACCACCGTATAAACCTTCTGTGTTTTGACGGAAAATTGCAACATCTACTTTTGGTTCTTCTATTTCACCTGTTGTTCCTCTACGGATAAAGTTAAGCGGATTTCCTTCGTAAGTTCTGCAGGGACGTAGACAAATATCTAAGCCAAAGTGTTGACGTAAGCCAACTATTGGGCTAGAATATATCAGGCCTTTGCTTTGCAATTCTGGACTAAGCTCATTGAATGCTTCTTCTTTTGGTTTAGAAGTAATTGCACCAAATAAAGCTATTTTGTGTTCTTTTAGCAAATCAATAGTTCTTTGAGGTAAAGGATTTCCTTCGCTTCGCCAAAATTCCCATCCAATATCTCCTTGAATATATTCAGCTTCAAAACCTGCTGCTTCAAGAACTCTTATAGTTTGTTGTAATACAACTTCTCCTATTCCGTCGCCCGGAAGTGTAACGATTTTTCTTTTAGCCATATTTGAAAATTTAAGTTTTGACAAAAATATAAAATTTGAAATCAAAAAAAATTTTTTTAAAATTACGCAACTATTTTTTTTTGCACACTCAATGATTTGTAACATTTAAAATAAAAAAAATGAAAAAATTACTCTCTTTAGTTTTTTTAACTCTTTTGTTTTTTTCACTCAGTGCTCAAAAACAAATAATTTTTATCGATGAAGATTTTTCCGGGTCTTTTTTGCCAACCGGCTGGACTATTGACGCCCATTCTTCAAGTTGGTTTCAAAGTAATACTAATGAAGCCGGAGGTAGCGCTCCTGAGATTAAATTATATTGGTCACCCCAATTTAATGGAGTTTCAAGATTGATTTCTCCTCAAATTGATTTAACCGGAATAACAGAATTAGTATTATCTTTTAAACATTTCGTTGATAATTACTCAGGTGGAATTACTTTTGGAGTTGCTACTACTTCCGATGGCGTAAATTGGAGTGATGCATGGACAATTAGTCCTAGTAATGACGTTGGACCCGAAGCTGTTAACCTTATTCTTGATGGTAGCGACATAGGTTCATCTACTTTTCAAATTTGTTTTTATTTTTCAGGCAACAGTTATAATATTGACAATTGGTATATTGATGATATCCAATTATTTAAAGCAGATGATTTGGATTTAAAGCTATCTAATATTGCTAATAACGAATATGTTCTCTTTGGTGATCAACTAATATCCATCACTTTGCAAAATGTTGGCAATAACACTGTTACTTCGGCAGACTTAAATTATCAAGTTGATGGAGGTACGATTGTTACAGAAAGTATTGGTAGTGTTGGTATAGACTTAAATGATTTCTACACTTTTAATTTCACACAACAATATACTTTTACCTCTGGTGACCATGAACTTAAAGTATGGCTTGAAAATGTTAACGGAACAGGAGATGATGATGATATTTCTAATGACATGTTAATAAAAACTATTCATGTAGCTAATAATTCTGTAACTAAAAAAGCACTTTATGAAGAATTTACAAGTTCTACTTGTGCTCCTTGTGCTTCTTTTAATTCAACTTATTTTACAGAAGATTATCTTTCTTCTAATGATGGAGCTTATACATTAATTAAGTACCAAATGAGTTGGCCCTCTCCCGGAGATCCTTATTACACCGAAGAAGGTGGCACAAGAAGAGCTTTTTATGGTGTTTCCGGCGTTCCAACTTTGTATTTAGATGGCGCAGAAGGAACATACTTTGATCAAGGATTGCTTCAAAATGCGTTAGATAATGCTATTGCAGAACCTGCTTTTTTTGAAATAAATCCATATTACGAAATAGTTGGCAATAAAATAACAGTTGTCTCAGAGATAATGCCTTTTGTAAATGCTGATGATTTTACTGTTCATATTGCAGTTATTGAGAAAATGACAACAGGAAATACAGGAAATAATGGCGAAACTGAATTTTATAATGTTATGATGAAAATGATGCCTGATGGAGAAGGACAAAATGTTGATTTCAGAATAGGAGAAAAACTAATCAGAAGTAATACTTTCGATATGTCATCTACTTTTGTTGAAGAAATGGATGATTTAGAAGTTGTTGTTTTTGTTCAAAATAATAAAACTCGAAAAGTATTTCAATCAGCTTACGGAACAGAAGGTCTACCAACTGTTACTGCAGTTTCTTTCGATCCTATTGATCAAGCCGAAGATGTAGAATTAACTGATAATATTCATGTGTATTTTAATACCTCCATGAGATTATTAGATAACAGTGAAATTACTTCTGAAAATATTTCTGACTTTATCAGCCTTACAGATGCCTCAAAAGCTAATATCGATTTTGATGCTACTATTGATGAATCAAAAATGGTGATAGAACTTAATCCTGTTTATTATTTACCTATGGATTCTGAAATCACAATCAGTTTAACCGGTTCAGCAATTGAAAACATAAGCGACGTTGCTTTTTCTGATATTTCTTCTTCTTTCTATACCGAAACATTAATTGATCCTACTGTTATGTTTACTCCAGTCGATGGAGATACAGGGATAGCGGTTAATGCAAATATTATATTGGATTTCAATATTGCTGTTTGTTTTGATGACGAAGCAGAAATAACAAACTCTGATGTTGCTAATTTTGTCTCTGTTTCTGATCCTTCTAAAACAGATATTCCTTTTACTGCTGTTGTAGATATGAATAATTACAGAATAACTATTACTCCTGATAATGACTTTGATTATGAAACAGGTATTACAGTCGATTTCACAGGCAGCAATATTATTAATTATGGTCATGTTGGCATGTCTGATGAAAGCATAACTTTTACTACTGAGAAAGCACCTATAAAAATTACAGAAGTAGCAAAATCAATAGTAAGTGTATATCCTAATCCCGCTTCTGACAAAATAGTTATTGATTGTATTGCAGGTTCTGTTATTAAAATAATAGACTTAAATGGTAAAGTTGTTTTTGAAAATAATTCAACACAAAAATCAAACACAATTGATGTAAGCAACTTAACACAAGGCGTTTATTTAATAAATATATCAGGGGACAATTATAATGAAACTCAAAAAATAACAATAATTAGATAAGTTTTTATTACTCAAAAAAAGCAGTCAATGACTGCTTTTTTTTTACATTTTAATTATAAGAGAACCTCTAATCATTCTTTCATTTTGAGGAATTTTTGCTGCATAATAAGTTCCATTAGCACTTCGGACTCCGGGAGAAAAGTATTCTGTATTAAAAATATTTTCCGAGGATATTTGAAGAAACATATTTCTAAAAATATTATATGTAATTGCACCATTTAAAATCCAATATGGATCAATCTTATCATAGGGATTATTGCTAATTGTTGTATTTTCTCCTGTTAATTTTTCGCCAACAATATTCATCCTTAGATTTAAATTTAACTTACTGAAAAACAAGGCATTAATTCCAAAATTAGCACTGTGAGAAGCAATATCGCCAATTCGAGTTTTAGAATTATCTTCATTTATTTTATATGGATTTGTAAAAGTATAGTTTGCATAAAATGAATATGTTTTAAGTTTGAGCAATATTCTTGACTGAATACCTTGAATATTTAATTTCCCAATTGCCTGGTGTTGAGTTGTATTAACAATATTGCCATCAGGGTCGTTAAAAGTAACCGAAGCAGTACCGACAGTGCCATTATAAAAAGCCCGATAAGCTGTAATTTCTGTATAGAGATAATAATTTAATTTCCAGCCCCAAACAAATTCAATATTTTTCACTTTCTCGGGCTCTAAATTCGGATTATTCAATAATCTGGCGGGGGTTGTTCCGTATTTTGTCCAGTACCCTGCATCCATAAATGCTTCTGAATAAATAGCCTTTAAAACCATTGTATTTGGCTTGAAAATTATAGCTGCTTTGGGATTAAATTGAGTTTTATATCCTTGATTAACTCTAATTTTGTTATTGTCTATTCTTCCTCCAATTACAAAGCTCAAGTTTTTCAAAGGTGAATATTTAGCCTGAAAAAATCCTCCTAAATCTCTACTAAAAAAATGATTTCCCCCCAACAAAGTTTCAAGTGGAGGAGCAGTTTGTTCAGGATTTGGTTCTTCGCTCACAACATACTGCCCCTGAATAAGACTTGCCCTGTATTGAAAACCTATAATTAAATTGAAATTTTTACTTGGAGTGTAATTCATTCTTGATTCGGATCGCAATTGTTGAGAATAAGTATGATACCAACCTCTCCACCAGTATGATCGGGTTTGCAATGAATCAGGTAATATATTTCCAATTGAATCAGCAATATCAGACAAGCCTAGTTCTCCGTTTAGATATCCAATATAATAATATTCTTCGCAAGAGCCATCTAATTTGTGAACTTTAAAACTATTAAAATTAGTAAATGAAATATTTTCTGTTATTTGTTTTGTGTATTTAGTATACAAAAAACTATTTATAGGTGTCCAAACTCCACCATTTTTAGGTCCAAGTTCAAAATCATCTCTGTACCATGCACCATAACCTTCTTCTCTTTTGAAAATTTGGTAACCAATTGTAAAGTCAGAAATTTTCAATTTTGCATTAATTAACCAGTCGTTTGTATTATTTGAATAAGTTGGAACAATCCCATTTAATTTCAAATCATTAAAATAGGCATTGTTATCGTATTGCATTGCTTGAAGAATAATATCTTGATTGGTAGTACCTAAAATTCCTGAATAATAATTTTCATCATAATTATCCAAATTATAATCCCAATCATTATATCCTGACAAATCCATTTCATCGGAGCGAAATATACGTCCTGTCAAAACAAGTGACGCATTATTATATTTTCCGGCAATAGTAACATCAGAATACCAAGTATTCCAGTTTCCGTAGCCACCGGAAGCATTTACTCCAAATGATTTACCTTTTACAATATCTTCGGCATCTTTTGTTACAATATTTACAACACCCACAAAAGCATTTGCGCCATACATTGTTGATGCAGGACCATAAATTATCTCAATTCTTTTGATATTACTTAATGGGTATTGTCTTGACAACCAAACACTATTACTCCACAAATCGTTTTCTTCAACACCATCTATTTGAAAACTGGTTCTTTCAGTATTGTTAGAACGATAACCTCTTTGATATATTTGGGAATATTGAGTTCCGTTTCCTCTCGAAATATCAAATCCGGGTAAATCATGGAAAACCTGTTCCAGATCGGTATAACCTCTTTTGAAAATTTCGTCCTGAGTAATAACAATAATGGTTTGCGGTGCTTCAAATAATTCTTCGTCGGCCTTTGAAACAGACGAAATTTTTAAATTCATTAAGTCTTCTAAATTCATATCAAACAAATTAATATTGCTTGAGTCAACTTGAGAAAATAAATTAAAAGAAAAAAATACTAACCCGATAATAAAAAATATTTTCTTCATAATTGATATTTTGGAGTTTATAAGTGTAAATATAAGCTTTTTTTTATTTTATGTTTTATTAAGATTAAAAAGAAGTGAATTTTTTTGACGACTTAAAATATCTAAATTTAGGCATTAGTAATTATTTTTCAAAAAGCTTTTTAATCAGAAAATAATTTTTTAAAATTGCACACGCTTTAAATAACTATAAAAAAAATAAAACATGAATTCTAAGGATTACATTGCACGTGAGAACAAATTTGGAGCTCACAATTATCATCCACTTCCTGTGGTTTTAGAAAAAGGAGAAGGTATTTTTGTTTGGGACGTAGAAGGAAAAAAATATTTTGATTTTTTGTCTGCTTATTCTGCTGTAAATCAAGGACATTGTCACCCTAAAATTGTCAATGCTATGATTGATCAAGCTAAAAAACTTACTCTTACTTCTCGCGCTTTTCATAATGATAAATTAGGAAAATATGAAGAGTATATTACAAAATATTTTGGTTATGATAAAGTACTACCTATGAATACAGGTGCCGAAGCTGACGAAACAGCTCTTAAACTTTGTCGTAAATGGGCTTATAATGTAAAAGGAATTGAAGAAAATAAAGCCAAAATTATAGTTTGCGAAGGAAACTTCCACGGTCGTACTATTACAATTATTTCTATGTCAACTGATCCTGATGCGAAAAAAGGTTTTGGCCCTTACACTCCAGGATTTGAAGTTATACCTTACAATGACCTAAATGCACTTGAAAAAGCATTGGAAGATCCTAATGTTGCCGGATTTTTAGTTGAGCCTATCCAAGGAGAAGCCGGAGTATTTGTACCTGACGAAGGTTATCTTAAAAAAGCTTCTGAAATGTGTAAAGCTAAAAATGTACTATTTATTGCTGATGAAGTACAAACAGGTATTGCACGCACAGGAAAACTTTTAGCTGTCGATCACGAGAATGTTCGTCCCGATATACTAATTCTTGGTAAAGCAATTTCTGGAGGTGTTATGCCTGTATCAGCTGTTTTAGCCGATGATGAAATTATGTTGACAATTAAACCCGGAGAACACGGCTCTACTTTTGGTGGAAATCCTGTTGCTGCTGAGGTTGCTATTGCTGCTTTGGAAGTAATTAAAGATGAAAAACTTGCTGAAAATGCTGAAAAATTAGGTAAAATTTTCCGTGATAGAATGAAAGCTATCAAATCTGACAGAATTGAAATAGTTAGAGGAAAAGGTCTGTTGAATGCAGTTGTAATAAAACCAATTGATGGAAAAACTGCAATGGATGTTTGTTTAAAAATGGCAGAAAACGGACTTCTTGCAAAACCTACTCACGATCACATTATTCGTTTTGCTCCTCCTTTGGTAATTAACGAAGAACAATTGAATGAAGCATGTGCTATTATTGAAAAATCTATACTTTCGTTTGAATAAAAAATATAATAATAGAATAAAAAGAGTTTCAAAAATATTTTGCAACTCTTTTTTTTTGAAAGGATAAAACAAGACCTTATTCATATATTAAAATGAAACAACTTCACCCGCATTATTCATAAATAATGCTGACGATTAAGAACAACTAACAAATTCAGGTGTTTTTCAAACACCCAAATTTGAGTTGTTCTAAGTCGGGGTTAACTGAATTACAGCCCACATTCTAA
>JAFGUD010000185.1 GCA_016938685.1 Bacteroidales bacterium
AAAAACCGGACTTTACAAGGAACTCAAAGCAAAGATACAACCGTTAGCGAAAATATTCAACTGAATTTTTATAGTAGGGTAATTGCATACAACGACCTTGTTTATTTCAAAGCTTCAGAAGGACTTTTAGGTACTTGTTTGTGGAAAACTGATGGGACAGAAGAAGAAACCGAAATCGTACATCCAATAAATCCTGAATTTGGAAGTGGTGGACAAATTGAAAAAATCCAAATTTTAAACGATTTACTTATTTTCAAAGCAAATGATGGTACAGGAGACGAACTTTGGATTTCAGACGGAACTACTGATGGAACTCAAATGTTGTTGGATATCAACCCAACAGACGGTTCTAATCCTGACAGAATGACAATTTTTGGCGATAAAATGTTATTTGTTGCTAATGATGGAATAATTGGAGATCAACTTTGGATTACTGATGGAACAGAAGCAGGCACAATGATGCTTATGGATACAGTAGCTGGTGGCACTGATGCTTGGGCATTTACAGAATATGACGGTTCAATCTTTTTTATAGCAAGAAATGACACTTCAGGTTACGAATTGTTCATCACAGACCTTTCTTTCGAAGGAACTCATTTATATTACGATTTCTACGAAGGAACTAATAGTTCATATCCAGGAGCTTTTAGAATTTTAAACGACAAATTAATTGTTGATGCCTCTTCGGCAGATTATGGAACAGAATTATGGGTAATTGATGGTGTTAGCTCTACTCCTGAATTATTACTAGATATATATCCTGGCACAAGTAGCTTTAGTGGAGAAGCATACACTGTAATAGGCGACAGAATGTTTTTTGCAGCTAACGACGGTGTTAATGGTGAAGAACTATGGGTAACAGACGGAACAACAGACGGAACATATTTATTTGCAGACATTTATGAGGGAGGCAATTATTCGTATCCGTCAGCAATTAGAGAAATAAACGGAAAAGCTTTTTTCTTTGCAGAAGGAGATATGTACGGAGAACAACTTTACAGGGTAGAAGGTGACGATGTAATCAGAATTTCAGAAATCGATCCCGGCGACGGAAACGCAAATTTTGAAAGAATTCTAGTTACAGAAAAACTATATTTATTTGCAGCTGACAACGGATATATGGGAGATGAACCTTTTGTTGCAAACATACTACAATTTGTAACTCAACCTTCTGCTTCTTTTGAAATAGAAGAAGCAGGTTCTGTTGCTATTTCATTAGAAGCTTGGGGAGAAGAAGTTCAATACCAATGGTATAAAGACGGAGTTGAAATATCAAATACATCAAAAGATTATTACGGAGCAAACTCAAACACTCTTGTTATTATAAACTTTAGCTCAGCTGACGCAGGAACTTACAATTGCGTTATTTCTGATGATTTTTACGGATCTTTAACTTCTGATGATGTTGATGTTTCTTTATATGTAAACATTGAAGACGTAGAAAATAACTTCTCAATTTATCCTAATCCTTCAACTGGTGTTATCACTATCGAAAATGCAAAAGGAAGCAATGCTGTTATCTATGATATTAACGGTAAAATAATTAACCAAATGCATATTGATAACAATTTATCTAACATTGACTTAACACAAAACGAAAGTGGTGTTTATTTCATTGAAATTTCAGACGAATACAACATTTCTACAACTAAACTTATTGTAGAATAAATTTTCTTCATAGTTTTTTGAGTAAAAGCCGGCAAGATTGTTTTGCCGGCTTTTTGTTGTTTTATAATTTATGTTTAAATTTGCTCAAAATCAGCATAAAAAAAGACATTTTAAAAATGAAAATAGCTATTTTAATACTACAATTACTTATATCTAGTTTCATTTTAATGTCTCAAACAAATTATCAGGATAGTCTTTTTACTTTATCACAAAAAAGCAAAAAAAAAGATAAAGTTGAAATACTTATAAAATTAAGCGAATCATTCCAAAAATCCGACAGCTCAAAATGCGTGGAATATGCAAAAGATGCCTTAAATCTCTCAAAAGAAATAAAATATAAAGAAGGAGAAGCCGAAGCATATCTGCAACTTGGTCGTTTTTATTTTCAGGACTCAGATAGAAAACACAGCTCCAACATAGAACTATCCAATGAATATTACGCTTTTTGCCTAAACACCAGCAAAGAAATAAATTACTTCCGCGGTTTGGCTTATTCATATTTTTACTATGGAGCAATAGCCTGGCGAAGCAATAATCTTTCACAAACTCTAGAATATTATTTGCTTTCAGTAGACAATGCCCTTAAAATAAACGACTTAAACATAGTTTCTGTTGCTTATAATAATATTGCTGATATTTATTTTCAAAATGAACAATACGACGATGCTATTGAATATTATGAAAAATGCATTGAATATTCTACGTCTGAATTTACAAAAGGAATAGCATATCTTGGAATGGGAACAGCTCAATTTAAAGGCGGGTGCAAAGTAAAATCACAAAACAACATTAATACTGCTTTAGAAATATTAAAAAAAGTTCAACAACAAGACGATTATGCTAGTGTATTTTTGCTGTTTACATATCAAGCTTTGGCTGAATTAGCAATAGACAGAAATGATTTTGAAGAAGCTGAAAAAAAATTAGCACTTGCAAAAAACATTGAAATAAATTTTGCGTCGACAGAAACACTTTATTGGTACGCTCAACTATATTTTAAAGAAAAAAACTCAGACCTAGCTATAAAATATGCATTTGAATATCTTAATCAAAGTCTTAACGACATGAAACAATGGAGAGTTCATGTTGAAAAAGTAACTCGCGCTTATTTACTACTAGCTCAAATTTCCGAATCCACTAACAACTATACTGAGGCGTACAAATTTTTAACCTTGCATAACTTGTACAGTGACAGTACTATTTCTTTTAATCAAAGCGAAAAGATAATTGAACTAACAAAACTTCATGAAGCTGAAATAAAAAAACACGAAATAGAAACTAATATTTTAAAAGAGAGAACGAATAATTTAAGTAAAAAAATTCTAATTTCTATAATAGTTGTGCTTATTCTTTTTGTTGCCTTTTTAGCTTCAATAATCCGTTATAGAATAAAAATTCACAAAAAAGACAAACTACTTCTTACAAAAAGACTAAAAATACAACAAATTGAGATTCATGAAAAACGACTTGAACAAGAAAAAGAATTAGAAATCCAGAAAAAACAAAAAGAAATATCTGATTTAAAATTACAAACAGCTCAAAATCAGATAGTAAATCAAGAAAAAGAATTACTTTCAAATGCAACACATATTTTACACATAAATCAAAAGCTGGAAGAAATATTAATAGAAGCAAAAAAAATACAACCATACTTAAATTCAGAAGGGAAAAAGCTTCTTTTAGATTTAATAAGAAATTTTAAAATCGAAAACGAAAATGAAAGCTGGAATGATTTTAAACACAAATTTGATCTGCTTCATGCTAATTTTTACATCAATCTATCCGAAAAATATCCTTCTCTTACATCAACCGAAAAGAAAATTTGTGCTCTTTTAACAATAGAAATGAGTACCACTGAAATAGCATCAATCCTCTCAAAATCTTATAATTCTATGAATGTTGCGATTAGTAGAATTAGACAAAAAACAAACTGTGCAGAAACAGATGATCTAAAATCATTGTTAAAAACAATAGAAAAGTAACAATCTCCACAAAAGTAAAACTCAAATCCAATTAACTCATTATCAGACTAATAGCGACTAATGTAATGATATTGTAATGTCCTGTAATGAAATTGTAATTCTGAATTTTGAAGATTTTCGATTCATTGAACGTTTATTTGCAATAAAATACCTTTTACTCTTTTTTTGAATGGAAGATAATGAAGACAAAATGATTGATTTTGAATTTGAAGAAAGTTTGTCTTCAATCAAAAATAATAATGAAATTATTGAAAAAATAATTGAACATTATCTATCAATCATTGAAGAAAAAGAAAAAAATTAAAAAAATAAAAACATCAAAAAAAACAGCTTATGAAAACAAAACTATTTTATTCAACTTTCTTTATAATACTCTCTTTTTTAGCATCTTGTAGTATATTTGGAGAAAAAACACCAACAGATTGTACCGAAGTTCACTGGACTCACAACGGAGAAAAAGACGGACAAGAAGAATGGGTTGATTTATGTACGGGATATTCAGCATGCGGAGGAGAAGTTCAATCACCTATTAACATTACGGGAGCCGTTTTAGGAAGTAATCTTTCTGCAATTGAATTTAACTACACAACTACTGAAACAGAAATTGAAAACAACGGACATACAATTGAATTCGTTTGCAACGCAGGTAATAAAATAAACATTGGCGGAACAGAATACGAATTACTTCAGTTTCATTATCACGGACTTAGTGAGCACACAGTTAACAGCAATCACTATCCACTCGAAGTTCATTTTGTGCACAAAGCATCTAATGGAAACTACGCAGTAATAGGAATATTTTTTGAAGAAGGAGCAGAAAACACACTTTTCGCAGAATTTTTAAATAATTTCCCAACTGAAGAAGGCACTTATGCAGATACAACAGAAATACACCTTTTTGAACTTTTACCCGAAAACAAAAGCTACTTTTACTACAACGGTTCACTAACAACACCTCCTTGTTCGGAAATTGTAAACTGGTATGTTCTACAAACCCCATTAACAGCATCTGCTACACAAATATCACAATTTTCTGACATTTTGGACAACAATTACAGAAATGTACAAAACCTTAACGGCAGAAGCATTTTTAAATATGATGAATAAAAATAATCTCGAAAATTATTCAGAATAATAAAAGGAGAATGCTAAAAATCCATAAAAGAGTAAGCTAATTTTTAAACTTTACTAATATGAAAAAAATAATATTCTCAATGGTTTTGCTAGTTTCCTTAGCTATAAGTTCAAATGCACAAGAAGCATTTATTGGAGAAATAAGAATGTTTGCCGGAAACTACGCACCAAGAGGTTGGGCTTTTTGTGAAGGACAATTATTAGCAATAAATTCCAATACGGCTTTATTCTCAATAATAGGAACCATCTACGGAGGAGACGGGGTATCAACTTTTGCTCTACCTGATTTAAGAGGAGCTACCGTAGTTGGACCCGATCAATATAGAAGTGAAGGTTCAAAATCGCAAGGATACATAAGCACAACCTATGAAACTGGTGACTTAACTTTAAAAACCATACAAATTCACTACATTATTTGTACAGACGGTTATTTCCCCTCAAGAAATTAAAATTTAAACAATAATAATTATTTTCATATTTAAAAAGGAGTATGCAGAAAATCCTTCAAAAGAGTAGGCAAAATTTTAAATTTTACAAAATGAAAAAAATATTTTTATTATGTTTTGCGATTATTTTCAGCTTAATCGCTAAAGGACAAGTTACCATTGCAGAAAACCTGCTGGAAAATTCTACTGTATCATACAGTGGCTTTTCACCTCAAAGATTAATTGGGCAAACTTTTTATACTGGTTCATTCCAGGGTTACTTAAGTTCAATACAGTTATACTTTCCAAGTGGAACCAATTTTGGATTACTTACTTTATATTTATATGAAGGCGATGCCACAGCTGCAGAAGGAACAGATCCAGTTGCAATATCAAATACGGCAAATTATACATACCCAAGTTATCAAACAAGATATTTTACTTGTACTCCACTTAAACCAAATACATATTATACCTTTGTTATGAAAACCGGCGGATTGAACGTTTTTAATGTTGCTTGTCAAAACACAGATGTTTATACAGATGGAGTTGCTGTGCAAGCAGAATCTCACCTTCCTCTATCTAGTATAGAATTAACAGGGAAGGATATTTATTTTCAAGCAATTGGAACACCTTCGACTTTACCTGAAATAAATTTAACAGGAAATGGTGTAACAATCCCTGATGGTAATTCAATTTATACTACTACTGATAACACTGACTTTGGTACTGCAGAATGTTCGCAAATATCTAAAACTTTCCAAATTGAAAACTCTGGTATTGGAGATTTAACGGTATCAAATATTACTTTATCAGGAACGGGAGCTTCTTATTTTTCTTTTTCTGGAATTACTTTCCCGATAACGATTTCTCCAGGAAGCAGCACAAATTTGACAATAGTTTTTGACAGCGGTACAAATGGGACTCATAATGCAACTGTAAATATCACAAGTGATGACTGTAATGAATCCTTATACAACTTTAATATAAAAGCTGTTAAGAGTTCTGATGTAACTGCTCCTGTTCCTGATATTGCAACACTAAGCGATGTAGTAGCAGAATGTGAAGTTACTTCTTTAACAGCACCAACGGCTACCGACAATTGTTCAGGAACTGTTACTGTAACTCACAACGCAACTTTACCAATAACAGCACAAGGAACAACTGTTGTTACTTGGACTTATGACGATGGAAACGTTAATACATCTACTCAAACTCAAAATGTGATTATTGATGATGTTACAAATCCGGTAATACCAACTTTGGCAACTTTAACAGACGAATGTTCAGTAACTGCGACTGCACCTACAACA
>JAFGUD010000186.1 GCA_016938685.1 Bacteroidales bacterium
TAATTTCAAATAACAAATCCAAATGCAATATTTTATTTCTTTTAAACATTTTTTAGGTTTTCGTTTTCATTAAGCACAACGTGAATGTGTTGATTTCGTTTGCTTTTTTTTGCACAATGTTCAATTATTAGTAAAATGTGAATTTACCGCACTTTAAATCAAATCAGCACTATCGTTAAAAAAGCAAATGAAATTCAACACAATGATAGCCACATTTTTATTTGTTTTTAAATCGTGCAAAGTAATCGTCAATTTCTGTTCTCATTTCAATACCAACTCTTTCAAAACAGGTTAATAAATCTTGATAAGAACCTGAGCCTCCGAGAAAATCCCAAAATTCTTCTGCAACTTTCAATTCTTTTTCTAAATCAAGCATTCCAGCCATTGTCCAACGGCTGTATGGTTTTGGTTCATAAGGATTATATGGAATTGCAATTAGTGTATTTACTTTTGCATTTGGATTTTCTGCTAAAACTACCGATGTCCATTCTAAAAGAGTTCGTTTAAATTCTTTAAATCCGCCTTTGTTTGGTTTTGCCGTTTTTATGTCAATCAAGTAAATATCATTGTCTTTGCTTTCAAGATAAACATCTACTCTTGTTGGTTTTACTGTTCGCATTTCGCCTTTTTGACAAACTTTTCGGATAATTTCAATTTCTTTTTGTTTGTCAGGTTTTGCATTTGCCGATGTCAATTCGTCCATAATTTTCTGAATTTCAAATTGAGCGGCTGTGCTAATTTTAGTTCCAGATTTTAGCTGTTTATCAGCAACTTTAAATCGTTCAGAAGCCAATGCAACGGCAACAGGTTCGAAAATGGTTGTTCCAAAATTTGTGTTTAGTGAATGAATAAAAGCATAAAGAGCCAATCTATCCTTACCCAAAAGCCTTGTATGAAAAGGCATTACGGCAGGTTCCGGATTGTAGGTTTCAAAACGCTTATGTAAACTATTTCGGATTGTATTTTCTACTAATTCTATTTGATTTTTAGTTAATGGCATTATTTTTTGTTTTTTAATTCGTTTAAAGCATATTCAATGGCATCAGACCATTTTGAACCTAAAAATTCACCAATTTTTTCTTCGATATATTCTAAATCAGAATATTCAAAAGAAATATTTAATGTTTCTGAAATATTTTCAACATCATCTAATGTAATTGCATAAAGAATTTTATTGTCTTCCATTTTACTTTGATTTTAAATGAAATATTATTTCGGCATACGCCGATTTATCTTTTTCTGTTCTATTTAAAACAGGTCGTTTATATTGATTTACAATCTGCATTCCTGATTTTTCGGCAATTGTCGGATACATATTGTATTTATCGTTTGAGACAAGAAAAATATCATAATCGTCTTGTAGAAAACGTTTTGAGTTGATTAAAACTTGTGAAATTCCTTCTATGTATGAATTTCGGGCTTGTATTCCTTGTCCTTTAAATAATGGTCCAATTTCTAATTCATCGTTTCTTTCAAAACCAAACAAATCATAAGCATAAGCGTGCTGTTCGTGGTAGTCAATTAATCCAACGTAAGGCGGACTTGAAAAAATTCCTTTTATTTTTTGATTTTCAGCAAGCTCTGCAAAATTTTCATTTTTTTCTTTAAGTGCTGAAAAAATATCAATATTTCGTGCATCTCCTTGCAGACATTTTTGATATGTATTTGTTCTAATCTTGTTAAATTCTGATAATCTTTTTATTGTGTCTTTGCCATATCGTTCCCACCACGAAAGCATAGAAAACAAAGGTTTACAAATTTTTCCGTGTTTTCTGCAATAATATGTTTGTATAACAGGCTCTTTTAAAGTTGCTAAATCAGCGTGAGTTGTTGCTCGGCAAGACCTAATTGTGCGACTTAAAATTATTGTTAAAACTTTTTTTGTAATTGGATTTTTTACGTGTTTTAGTTGCTCAAAAACAAAATCAATTTCATTTTTCACAGGTTGCAAATACCATTTTTCAAGGAAATTATCTGCTTTATCTTGTTTAATTTTAAGTTTATATTTATCTTTTAACTTTGAAAAAGTTGCAGAAAATTCATTTTCTTTTTCTGCTGTATAAGATTTTTCGTCAATTTCCTTCTTTCTTGCTTTAATTTTAAATTCAGGTGATGGAAAATATTTTTTGTTAAAAACATTCAATTCTTCAAGTAATTCATTTTCAAATTGGGTGTTGTTAGATTTATAAATAAATTCTTTTAATAAATTTGTTATTCGAGTTAATTCATTGTGCAAATCTTGAAAATCTACTCTTCCAACTTTAACATTAGCTATCAATGTATTAAATGCAGAAATATCAATGCCGATTGCGTGCATTCCCAACTCATTTGACTGTATCATCGTTGTTCCGCTACCGGAAAAAGGGTCTAAAATAATATCGCCTTTCTTAAAATATGTTTCTTTTTTAAATTTATCTGTATGGCTATCTAAAAAATACTGAACAAGTTGAGGAATGAATTTTCCTTTGTATGGGTGCAATCTGTGAACGTGTTTTGTAGTGTCTCGTTCATTTAAATAATCAAAAGATAATGCCCAATTCAAGTCGTCTCCAAGTTTTTCTTTCCAATTATTTTCACGTTGTCCGTTGAAACTTTTATAATAATTTATTAAATCGTTTTTACTTACAGATGTAGTTCCATTTTGCCCATGTTTTTTAATTCTGCCGTATTGTATTAAGTATGAGATATTTGAAGTTGTAACATCTTTTTTCAAATATTCGGTTGCCCAATTACTGGCTTCTTGTATAGTTAGAAATTCTGTCATTTTATATTTAATTTTTGTCTGTGCAAAAATACGATTTTAAATTCGTTTTCAGTTAGATTTTTGTTTTTTTTGAGTTGTGGCTATCGTGAAAGGCTTGACGTAGTTGCGGGAGTGTTTCCGTACAATGTTGATTGAAAGTAAAATGTTAATTATCAGCACTTTTGTCA
>JAFGUD010000187.1 GCA_016938685.1 Bacteroidales bacterium
ATATTTCTAACTGTCATATCAAAGAACTTTGGTCCTGAAAATGTAGTTACAGAATTCCACCCTTGTTTAACATGAAATGTCTTAGAAACAGCGGCTCTGGCATATTCTCTATTCAAAATATTTGCCCTATGCGGTGGACTGTTAAGCAACTGAAGAGTTACATCTATACCCAGGGTCAACGCATTTAAATTTTCAGGATTTTTATTAGAAAATCATTATCCCATGCCGCTTTCAGTCTTTTATTTTTAATGCTTACATTTTTTGATTGCTCTTGTTTTAATAAGTTTAGAGCTATTTTTTGTATTAATGCAAAATTTTCTGCTGCCTTTCCATTCCTTTTTCTTTGATCGTCTTCACGAAATGTAACATCCAATGACCAATGTAATGAATTCTCTATACCCCAATGTTTACGGATATAGCTATTGAAATCATTTGCGTTGGCATCTATGCTACTGATGTAAAGTCTTTTTTCTGTTGTTGATTTTCCATTTATTTCTCTTTGTGCTGTTATTCTAACAAGACTTTTTAGGTTCATCCATTTATCTTTTTCTTCTAGAAATGTTAAATTTGTTATTACCTCACATTTTCTTGTTTCGATTCGTCCATGAGCTTTATCAACTGTTTCATCGGTTGAACATGGCTTTTGATAATTAAAAATGTTTTCTACATCTTCTTTTAAATAACCCTGGTTTCCTTTTAATGCTAATACATAATCCGCTTTGTTTTCAATAATAGTTTTTGCTATTTCTTTTTGTGTACCCATTGCATCAATTGTTATTATGCAGTTTTCAATATCTAATAATTCTAAAAGTTTGGGAATAGCTGTTATCTCATTTGATTTATCATCTACTTTAATTTGCCCTAAAACCAATTGGTTCTGGTTTGCCCATGCGCTTACAATATGTATTGGTGACTTTTGATGAAAACTGTCTTTTGACCTTCTTACGGTTTTTCCATCTATTGAAATAATCTCATTTTTTATCTCTTCATCTTTTATTGAGGTTACCCATTCGATAAATAAGCTTTCAAATTTACTGGCATTGATAAGTGAAAATACCCGGTTAATTGTATCATGCGATGGTATCCCATTTGGCAATTTTAATATCTTTTTTAAAAAATCTTCTTTGGATTTACCAAACATTTCGATTGAATCCCATGATTCTGCCCCACATATGACTGCAATTATACTTAGTATTAGAATATCAATAAGGAGATGCTTTTTATTGCGGTGGATCCGGGGATCTGGTAGGCTGCTAAAATATCCATGTAATGATGTTTTCATTTTGTTGAAATTTAAAATTTCAACAAAGTTCATCTCAAAAAAATATATTACTTCTTTTTACCCTGTTGAATAATTAACACTTCCTCATATGTTTATCCACTATTGTTAATAAATACACTCTTTTTGAAAATTCAAAAACGCTCGTTTGTTAATAACGCAAAATATTTGTTAGTATCACCTCAAATTTTTATTTTTTTATGCGTTGACCCTGATGTAAAACACGAAGTGTTTTATGGATTTGATTTTGGAGACCAACCGAGATTCACGACCGAAGGGAGTAAATCTCAAAATGAATAAATCGGATTAAATTTAAGCTTGCTTAAATTTAGAAATACAAAAAAAGACATGTAAAACACGAAGTGTTTTATGGATTTGATTTTGGAGCCCAACCGAGATTCACGACCGAAGGGAGTAAATCTCTCAATGAATAAATCGGATTAAATTTAAGCTTGCTTAAATTTA
>JAFGUD010000188.1 GCA_016938685.1 Bacteroidales bacterium
TCACCCCGAAAACAAATTTGTGCTGGATATTTGCATTCCGGTAAAAACATTGTAATGCATGTTTATGGCTTCAAAGAATCTTTATTTCAATTATTTTGTCCTATTTGCCTAATATTCAGATAATGAATTAGTTGTGTTTGGGTATGGGTGTTGCAAGTAGAAACATAGTTGCTTATATTTTAAAAGCCCTCAAGCCGGCAGGGCTCTTCATCCTGATGCCGTCGGGACGAAGCAGAAAAATCAAGGCTCCCAAATAAATTTTATCATCATCTTCAAAAAACCTAAGTGCGGCCGCCTGCCGGCATGCAGGTGGTCTTACTAAGGTTTTATTTTAATTCAAATAAAATTTATTTGTAGGCCACAGTTTGGTGTAAAGTCGAAACCCATTGAATTTTATTTTTAAATATTATAGATAATCGACTTCATCGCCAGATGCTGCGCGCTGCTCAGAGTGCTATTTATTTTGCACTGTAATTTATTCTTTCAATTGTTTTCGGGCTAATCTTTCTTTTGCTTCAATTAGAGATTTATGTAATTTTTCTTCTAAAACGTTTTTAGGAGGTAATTCTGTCCAGTATTCTGCAACCATAATTCCGTTTTTCTCTGGTTGTAATAGTTCAATTTGCTCATTACCTGCTGTTGCACAAAGAATCAATCCAATAGGCGTTTCTTCTCCTTCTTGTTTCTCATTTTTGTCAAGCCATTTTAAGTATAATTCCATTTGACTTTTGTACTTGGCTTTAAACTTGTCAATTTTAAGTTCAATAGCTACTAATCGTTTTAATTTTCGATGGTAGAACAATAAATCCAAATTGAAATCATCCCCATCAATAATCATCCTCTTTTGTCTTTCAACAAATGTAAAACCGTTGCCCAGTTCCAATATGAATCCTTCTAACTCTTTTAATATTGCTGCTTCTAAGTCATTTTCAAGATATCCATCTTTTAGTCATAGAAAATCCAGCATATAAGGGTCTTTGAATGTTCCTTCAGCAATGTTACTATTATAAAGCTGAATGTTAGCTTTTTCTGTCCTCTCAAAAGTCTTTTTGCTAATCAATTTTCGCAATTCTCTAACACTTATCAATTTGTCAGAAACAATACTACTGTAAAAGTTTCTCTTATTTTCATTTTCTAAAGGTATAAGTGCCAGGAAATGAGACCATGATAAATGTCGTGACAGTGTAACGACTTTCTCAAAATCGGAATAAACCTCTGCAAATTGAATCATTCGTCGGAGATTTTTCTCTTCATAGTTTCGACCATATTTTGCAACCAATTCTCGTGACACTGTAACGACAATTTGTTTCCCATATTCGGCTCTTTGATGCTTTAAATTATGAGTCAGTATTCTATTTCCAACATTCCAAAATAATAGAGTCATAGAACTATTTACCTGTGAAACTACTTGTCTTTTTGTATTATCAATTAGGTTTATAAGTTCTAAAATTAAATTCTTGTTGTCTGTTTTTTTGATAGGCATTGTTCGTTTTTTTCAATTTGATAAGCCGAAGATACTTAAAAAATATCAAGTGGTTTTCTTGGTGATTTTATTGTACAACAGGTAGTAAGATGCATTTTTAAAAAGTGCGAAAGACAAGTGTGACCCCGAAAATCACCCCGAAAACAAATTTGTGCTGGATATTTGCATTCCGGTAAAAACATTGTAATGCATGTTTATGGCTTCA
>JAFGUD010000189.1 GCA_016938685.1 Bacteroidales bacterium
ACGTAATGCTAAATCAGTTTGTGTTAGATGTTTTTGTTTTCTAATTTGTCTGATATTTTTTCCAAATTCAATTAAGAATTCTTCTTTTATTTTTTTGTTAAGCATTGTATTGGTTTTTTTGTTTTTTGGTTATTGCTATCGAGAACAGGCTGGCGGCGGTGGTTTTGGGGGTGTTTTTGCGTAGCGTAGCGAAGCAAAACGCCACCAAAACCACTGACGGCCAGCCTGATGTTATGGCTTGTTTGACTATCCCGTTTTCTATTTTTACACTTGGTACACGTGCATGCAAATAACATCGGTACTGAAAAAAATTCATATGTCGCCATACTTTGATGCTTGTGTCGTATGCTTTATAACGTTTTATCTCGCCCGTTTCTTTATCTTTATATTCAAATTCACTACCTTTGGGAAAATCAATTTCAATATTTAATTCGCCCTTTTCTTGATCCAAATCTATGGATTTTATATACCAGGGTGACTCAATTCCAATAGCTGATGCAAAAAGTTATTCCATTTTCATTACTCTTTTTGGTTGCTAATTTAAGTATTTTGCTTAATTTTACCCACTCACTTTTATAAAGAACCAACTTAATACTTTTTCCGGTTTTAGCGAAAGAAGAGAAAAAAGAGTTTTTTCAAAATTTTATTGAAACTATTGAAAACCAAAATTTATAGACGATTTTAAAATCAAAGCAAGAAGCGACACTTGGAAATTGGTGTCCTTATGCTATGGATAATCTGATTTTTGAAACTGTTCCTGTTGATTCTGAAATTGTCGAAAGTTGGAAAAAATCTAAACGAAAATTTGCAGAACCTATTATAAATAATTGGTTGGCAAAACATAAAAATTCAAAAGTAGGGATTGTTGAATAAATTTTTTGAAAATACAAAAATTTGAGATGAAAAAAATTAGCACACTCTATAAAAAAGCCCCCGACAATTTAGGAAGAATAATTAATGAAATTAATCCTGAAAATGAATGGGTAATAAGGGGAGATGGAATTCCAACTCGAAAGTTCGATGGCACAGCTGTTGCTATCATTGGTGGTGAACTATACAAAAGATACGATGTAAAGAAGGGGAAAAAAGTACCGCAAAATGCAATACCATGTCAAGAACCTGATGAAATTACAGGACATTGGCCTCATTGGATAAAATGCGACAGAAATAACCCTGCTGATAAATGGCATTTTATAGCTTTCGATGCTTTACTTGAAAAGGAAAATGGAACATACGAATTATGCGGCGAAAAAATCCAAAGCAATCCCGAACATTTGACAGGATGCAAATTAATTAAGCATGGAAGCGAAGTTTTGCCAATTACTGATTTTTCATTCGAAGGATTGAAAAACTATTTGTCTAATTCTGAGTTAGACATAGAAGGCATTGTTTTTCATCATAAAACCGATGGGCGTATGTGCAAAATTCGTAAAAAAGATTTCGGTTTCAAGAGAAGGCATTTATAAACAATCACTTATAACAAAAAGTAAATGGTGGAAGAAATAAATATTGATGGACAAAAAATAGAATTAAAACATTTAGGATTTAACACTCCTGTGGATTGGTATCAAGCCAAAAAAAAGTGTGAGGAATTTGGCGAAGGATGGCGACTACCGACAATATCTGAATTAAAACTAATTTACAAAGAATTGCATCAAAAAGAAAATTTTCAACCGGCAGTTTATTGGAGTGGAACAGAATCCAGTTCATTGCGTGCATGGACTTTGGATTTCGGCTATGGAACTGATGACCATAGCTATTACAAAGATAATAAAGCATATACGTTGGCAATAAAAAGTAAAAATATTTAACCCAACTTGCGAGCTTATTTACGTAAACTCCTGATTTTGTTTGTTATAGTTTTTTTTGAATTCCGGTTTGTGTACTACGGATTTTTTTTCGTTTGAATGGTGCATATTTATATCATAGCGGGTCATAAATTTTCTTCACGTTCTGATTTGGATCTGAACATTTTCGTATTGAGATAATATTTTCAAGGTCATTTTGTGCTGTTGTGGTTACAACTTTTTGAGTATTCATTTTTCTGACGATTTATCGCCAAGAGTTATTTATTTTGTCTTTTTTTAGTTGAAATCGTATTTATTACCCAATATGCTAGAAGTCCCAAATGCAAGTGAGACATGGTATTTATGTCAGTTTTATGATAAACAGGACGCAAATCCAAATCGGTTTTCAAAACTCTGAATGTTGCCTCAATTTCACGAATGGTATTGTAAAATTTCCAAATCAGTTCTTCTGATTTTTCATTTAATTAATCTGGGTAATGATGGAATTTTAAATTACAATATGTGGAGCTATGGTAAAGTAAAAAAGTATTACATTGTTACAAAAACAACTTCTGCTATGGATACTGTAACTTTAGAATCATTGCCTGATAAAACCTTTGAAGAACCAGGCTTAACTTCTGAACAATTTAAAAAAGGCACAAAAGGATTTTGGATTATTTCTAATCAAAAATAGTAATAAAACACATTATGAATTTAAACTTGTTGTCTTATGATTATTTTTAATAAAAATTGTAATCTTCTTTTTAAAGTTATGCTTTTATGTGTTTTATGTTTGTTTAACAACAAAATATTAGATGCTCAAAAGAAATATTATTTTTATAAACCTGCTTATAGTGAAACATTTGCTATATATGAAAAGGATTCATCAGTTGCATTTGTTGATGAATTTTATGCTAATTTAAAATTTGTAAAAACTGGGAATGAATACAAAAAAATGAAACGGTGGGCTGTAAAGCTTAAAGCAGGAAAACAATATAAAATATATTTATTAGCTCCTTATGATTTTGATGGAGATATGGCAATATATTTATGTTCCAGAAAAAGGTTTGCTAGCGAAAATATAATATCACAAACTAATACAGTAAAATCTCCGATAATAATCAATTGTACTGAAGATACTAAATACTATATTTTTACTGGTTGGACAAAAAATGGAGGTGCAAAGGGGCATCTTGCTGCAATCGTTTTATTAAATTGTGTTTTACCTTCAAATTCCCCTAACTGAAGAAAAGAAATATTTTTTACAAACATAGCCACCTTTGGCACATTTGCAATGCCCTTTCTATCAAATTTTGGAATGTTAGCGTCCCCTGCACTTTCGGAATAAAATCGGAAATAATCTTTCCCAATATTCGGATTTCCGCTAAAAATGGGGGCTTTCAGAGTTTAATCAGAATTTATACTTGAATAATAATAGTTTTAATCTCAAAACAAAAACGAATAACCTGAAACCGGCTATTCGATTTGTATTTGTGGAAATTTTTTGTGTAAAATCAAAAACACTATTTTAATGTTACATTTGTTACGGTATTTTTAATAGCCGAAAGACTTCCCGAAATATTTTTCATTTGCTCAACTGCTTCCGAAAAATGAGAACTGTTGCTTGTTTGTTTGTTTTTCAGGTATATAGCTTTAATTTCGTCGTAGCGTTTTTTATCTGCTTCGGTTAAAATACCAATCATACTTTTAAATTTCAACAAATTGGCTTCGGCTCCTGTTGTGAGTGTTTGCGATTCGTTTTCGTAATGAGAAAGAATAAGACTGTCTAACTCTGCTTCGTTCATAATTGGCATAACTTTCTCCGTCATTTTGTTCATGTCGCGATAGGAGCCTTGTAGCTTAAATGGTGGTTCTACTCTGTATTCATCAGATTGTCCGGCAGAATAAATATATTCGCTGTTTACTTTTGAAATTACTTCTCTGATTTTCAAAATTTTTGCCAATACATTTGTATATTCGTTAATTTCTTCGGCAGTGTGATTTGCCTCATACTGAACACCTTCTTTTTGTCCCGATTCTGCAATTTGCAACAGAGTATGAACATCTTTGTAACTTTTTCCGGCAAGTTTACTGAGAATAGTGTTTGATGTCATACTATTTTCTACATAACTCAATAAAAATTCTTCTTTTTTATCGCCCAAAATATCACCAAGATTATAAATATCTGCACGGTTTGCAAGCATATCAGGAATTTGGAATTTATCGCCGCTTTCTGTATATGGGTTACCTGCCATAATAATACAGACTTTTTTTCCTCTAAAATCGTAAGTTTTGGTTTTTCCTTTATAAATTCCTTCAATTTTTCGTTGTCCATCGGCAAGAGAAATGAATTTTTGCAAAAACTCAGGGTTA
>JAFGUD010000190.1 GCA_016938685.1 Bacteroidales bacterium
TCCTGTCTTTCGCACTTTAGTAAAAAAAGTTCTAAAAGCCTCTATTTATAGGGGGTGATTTTGAAAATTGGGTGTCCCGTACTATATTTGTGCATGTTTTTACGAAAAAAGAAAAATAAATCAGGTAGTATTTCTGTTCAAATCATTTCAAAACCACGTGGAAATTACAAAGTAATAAAAACAATCGGCTGTGGAAGGAGCGAACAAGAAATAAAAAAACTAGAATATTTGGGCAAACAAGAAATTGAACGTTTGAGTTTACAGCCTAAATTATTTGTATCAGAGACAGATACAATTGTTGATAACGTATTTGAATCTTTGGGTAATGCTAGTATCAGAGTTGTCGGTCCGGAATTGATTTTTGGGAAGATTTATAATAATATCGGCTATAATGAAATTGGAGAAGAATTATTTAGACATTTGGTTATTTCAAGATTAGCCTTTCCTTTAAGCAAACTCAAAACAATAGACTATCTATATCGTTATCAGGGCATTAGTCTTAACAAAGATACTATTTATCGTTTTTTAGATAAATTAAACAGAAAATTAAAAGAAAAGGTTGAACAAATAACGTTTAAGCATACAAAAAAAATATTAGGAGATAACATTAGTATAGTGTTTTATGATATGACAACTCTTTATTTCGAAGCTTCCGATGAAGACGACTTGCGAAAAACAGGTTTTAGTAAAGACGGAAAACACAGTAATCCTCAAGTTTTTTTAGGATTATTAGTAGGTTTGGGAGGCTATGCAATTGGTTATGAAATATTTGAGGGCAGTACTTACGAAGGGCATACGCTGATTCCTTTTCTTGAAAAAATAAGTTCAAAATTTAATTTACAAAAGCCTGTAGTTGTAGCAGATTCGGGACTATTATCGACAGATAATATAAAAGATTTACAAAATCAAGGATACGAATATATACTTGGAGCAAGAATAAAAAATGAATCTAAAAAAATAAAAGAAAAAATACTAGAAACTCCACTAAAAGACGGACAAATTAAGAAAATAAAAAAGGATGAAAATACTCGAATAATTATTAATTTTTCAGATAAGCGAGCAAAAAAAGACGCTCACAACAGAGAGAAAGGCTTGAAACGACTTGAAAAAAAAAAAGTCCGGAAAATTGACTAAAACAAATATTAACAACAGAGGATATAGCAAATATTTAAAATTAAAAGGAGAAATATTAATAGAAATTGATTATGATAAATACAAAAATGACAATCAATGGGACGGTCTTAAAGGATATACAACAAATTCAAAGCTTTCAAGTCAAAAAATAATAGAAAATTATAGTAATTTGTGGTATATCGAAAAAGCATTCAGAATGTCAAAAACAGACTTGCGAATAAGCCCAATATATCATCAATTACAACGAAGAATTGAAGCACATATTTGTATATCTTTTACTGCTTATAGTATTTATAAAGAACTTGAAAGAATATTATATAAAGAAAAATCTAGCTTGTCAATAGAAAAAGCAAAGGAACTGACTCATAATATGTATGAAATCACATATACATTACCGGAATCAAAACATACTAAATCTAAATTGTTGAAAATGGATGACCAACAAGCTGAACTTTTTCAAATTGTATTGAAAAATTTTTAGGGTGTCCCAAAAATCAAAACAGGA
>JAFGUD010000191.1 GCA_016938685.1 Bacteroidales bacterium
CAATCGTCAAAGACGAATTGGCGGTGTTGCAACGAAGAACCGCGGTTAAATTACCCGCTGAATCCCGCATTACATATAGCTTTTGTTATCGCCTGTTTTTTTTATTTTCCAAATGTGTCAAGCAAATTTTGAGGTATTTTAACTCCACCTTTTCTTTGATTAACTTTTATAATTATCCATACTGTTATTAGTAATATTGACAAACCAAGAAAGAATAATGTGGCAATCTTTTCAAGGATACTGAAATTATTAATTTCTTGTTGGACATCAGAAATCCAAACACCTAGAAATATTCCAAATAAAGTTAAAGTTATTGCATATAAGGAAGAAAGAAATATTTCCCAATTTGATGAATCTGCTCGAACTAATTTGACTGTCATATCTTGTGGAATAAACGCTCCTGTATTAACTTTTCCACTACTAGATTTTGAATCGGAATTATATTTTTGTGTAACTTCTAAGCTATCTGAAGTCCTTGATTCCTCAAAGTCAACCACGCTTTTCTCATTATCCAAAGGCGATGATGTTTGTCCAGTTTTGGAATATGAGTTTTCGATATTTTCTCTTTTAAATGCCATTATATTCCAACGCTTTTAGAGATATTATCAATTTTTTGCCATGTTAAAGACATTGCTTCTTTAACCAAACTTGATATTTTTGAACTTTGTATATTGTTTACAATGGATACATCAATATCAAGAAATATACCTGTGTCATCGAAATGGTCTGATTTGAAATTAAAATAATTATTTGCTTCATCCTTTTTAATTGGACCACAATTAATTTTTATTTCAAATTTTCCTGCATTTAAGTTTATAACAATTTGTAAATCTTTTTCTTTTTCGCCAATTAATCCACGAAATTCATCAGAGAAAAATTTTTGATATAGTTTATCATTGATATCTTCAAAAGCTTCAGAACAATTCAGAAATGCTTTTGTCCTACAACCAAATCGTTCAATTTCAGGAATTGTGTAAAATTGGTTTTTAGATAATGTTTTCCAAAACTGACCAGCTTTATCTTCAAAGTAATTTCTTGTTTCAGGGTCAAATGTGTATAATCCGGCAGATTTATAACCAGCAAAAGCACCTATCTTTTTAGGAGATTTTGGAGCATCTCTAAATTGGACAACATTTGTATCTATTTGCCAATGAGGAAATAATTCATTTGACTTAAAATGGTCAGCAACATATCCACGTACATCGAGAAATCTTCCACTTGCTTGGTGTCTGATTTCAAGTATATGTTCTGTGACAATCATTCTTTCTTTATTCTTACTCATTTTTATAATTTTTGTGGTCGTTCATTAAAATTGGCGATAACGTTCTGGCTATGTGCAGTGCGGGTTTTCGAAGCCTGTCGTTTCCTTTCCCGACTAAGCCAAATCTTATTTTTTCATTAATTACTATTTTACCAAATCAGTGATTTGGCGGTCTTAAGAAAGCGCATTTTTGCCAAATTCCCGACCAAAGCCCGCATTGCATATGAGCCTTTGTTACCAGCAGTTATTTCTTTAATTTAAGTTTTTAATATTCTGTACTTCTTTTATTAAAAAATTGGTGTTTTTAGATTTTATTGGTAAAGAGATTGTTTAAAATTAGAACGTTAATACTTTATTACATTCCATTGTCCATTGGGCAAATTCTTTCATATTACTAAGTTTTACTCCTTCAATAAATTCTATTTTATCTATACCCCGTGCTTCAGAACAACCGCCACAACTTTTTACTTCTGCACCATTTCTGATTACTGAATGTAACATCCTTTCGATGTTATAAAAGCCATTTGGTGTTTTTTGATTAGGTATACCACAGGTAACAGCGTCAGCAAGTAAGAAGATTTTTAATTCTACATTATCTTTATGTTCCTTTTGAAGCGTTATTGCCATTCTTAATGCATTATATGCTTTCTCTGAGCCGTATGGCGCGTCATTGATTATAATTAATATTTTTTGCATCTTTTTTATGTTTTATATTTAGTTTGATTGTCTTTTTTTTAATTGCTGGTAACGTTCCTGGCTATGTGCAGTGCGGGTTTTTGAAGCCTGTCGTTTTCTTTCCCGACTGAGCCAAATCTAATTATTTCATTAATTA
>JAFGUD010000192.1 GCA_016938685.1 Bacteroidales bacterium
ATAAAATCAGGAAAATATTGCTTTAAATTTGACAAACAAATATCAAACAAATGGAATTCAAATTGGGGGGATGAAGGAAACTGGAAAGCAGAAAGGATAGCTGACAATAAAGAAGATGCAATAAAAATGCCTTGGCAAATAATTCCAATTTGGTCTGCTATTCCTGAGAATTTAAATCATCTATCAGTTTTTAATCAAGACGAGTTTAATGTTTCAACAATAATCAAACATGAAAAATTAGATGAATTAAAAGATTCCCTTGTTGACCTATTTTCTAAAAGTCAGATAATTCTGTTTTTAAGAAGCAAGCAAATTAAAATCACCATAAATACAACACAAAAACTAGTACTTGAAAAATCTATTATTCAGGATGAAGTTGCTACAATAAAACAAGACAATTTAATCACTAGTGAATGGTTAATAAAAAACGAGCAATTCGACATACCCAAAGATATTCAGACCAAAATTAGAAATGACAATCGATACCCTCGTAAATTAAGGGAATCTAAAAGAACTGAGATTTCATTTGCTGTACAATTAGATAAAGGGAGATTAAAACCTGCAGATGAGGACAAACGATTAATATTTACGTTTCTACCTACCTCTATTAATTATGGGCTGCCTTTTTTAGTCAATGCAAATTTCTTAACTGATGCAGGAAGAGAAAGTATACATAAAGATTTAGAATGGAATCAATGGTTATTTACTCAAATACCGATAAAATATTTTGAATGGATTTCAGATTTAGCAAGTTTTGGCAGCAAATTTAATCGACAATTCCTAACAGTATTACCGCAAAAACTGAACGGATTCAATGAACTTGAAAGTAAATTTAATGAAGGTTATAAAACCGCAATTGAATCAATTGCTTTTATCCCAAATCAGCAAGGTAATTTAATAAAAGTTGCTGATGCAATTTATGATGAAACAAACATATCAGAGTTTATAAGTAGGCAAACGTTAATCAACTACGTTAATAACGATTTAGAGAATCAATACACTATTTCGTCCTTTATCCCGCATTTAAAACCAATAAATATACTCAAGCAATTGGGGGTAAAAATATTTCGAATTGAAGAATTAGATGGATTCTTTAAATCCGATATTTTTTCATCTGAACATATTGTGGCAGAAAATTTTAAATTGATTTCGTTTCTTTTTAATCAAGCCACTAATAGTAAAAAAGGTGAAAATGCAGACGACTGGAATTATCGCCTAAAGAACATTCCATTTATTTTTGATGAAAATGAGAAACTACAAAGACCTGAAATAATTTATTTTCCGGCAGTTGAATATTCTGAAGAGTTTCAAAAT
>JAFGUD010000193.1 GCA_016938685.1 Bacteroidales bacterium
CCTAACGGTTTGAATATGGTGCGTTTGGCATTTTGAAACGCCTTACTTTCAAGTTACAACTAATTTTATTTTTTGCTATTATCTTCATCTTTAGCACTATCTGCCAAATGCACTATATTTTTTGTTGTGTGCTGGTTTTATTCTCATTTTCAATTAGTTCTTTTAATCCGATAAATGTTTTTAAAAACTGTTTTTTGAATTTCCATTTAAAGAAAATATTAATAATATTTCCAATCAAACCTTTGGGATTATAATAGTTTCTTAATGTTAGTAACGTGCCATTCTTTTCTGTGTCGGTTAATAAAAGTTCACTCTTAAAGTCTCCTAAATATTTTTCTATATTCGAAGACCCCCCATATGTAACTGTGACCATCCTTTTGTCCTTTTCATATTCAGTTACTTCCTCAATACAACTCCATTCCTTTTGACCTTGTTTTGGTATTACACATTGATATTTGACACCTTTTTCTCTAAACTGCTTTCCACTCAATAAATCTACTCTTTTAACAGTTGGATGAAAAGATGTTATTTTGTTCAAATCATCTACATAATTACCAACTACTTTTCTTGGCGCATCAATTGCTACTTTAATAGTAATTCTAGATTTCTTTGTCATCATTATTTCCTTTTATATTTTTACTGTATTTTTAACACACCATTCAGCAACCTTATTATTCTTAATTTTAGCCGTCCAAATAAATAAGCCTTCCAATCGTTTGTCCGAACATCTCGCAAATCCATTAATTTTCACAACATCGTCATCCATAGATACTATAGTTTTAAATGTGTTTTTATAATCCGGGAACAGATTGAAAAACTCTTTCCAGACAGACAAGCAATTTTGTTTACCACAGATATGATTTTTTTGAGTATCAATAAATACATGGTCTTCCATCATTAGGTGTGCAAGTCCATCAATATCTCTATTATTAATACAATCATTGAATTGCAATACAATAGTTTTAGGGTCTATAGTTTTCATTGCTATTTAGTTGTTTTGTAAAATTTCTTTCAATTGTCAGCCAAATAAGTATTGAAATAATACCACCTATTAATGATGCAATTATATCCTTAAAGTCTAATAAACGATTATTGTATGCCTGCATAATTTCATACGCCAATGAACCTAAAGTCACCACTATAATTACTACCCAAGCATGTTTATTGGGCTTTATCAGCAATAATAACGAAAAGCCAATTACGTAGAATAGACTTGGTGAACTATCAGCAATTCCAAAGTCATTAATGTGGTGCATTGATATATAAGGTCTATAAAAGGCTTTAGAAATAAAACCAAAGATTACAGCGATGAATCCGACTATTCCAAAAATTATATTTTTTCTTTCCATATTTCTGTTTCGTTAACTTGCACACAACGACTGATATAAAAAATGTTTACCTCACTTTTTGAAAAGCAATGAAGTAAGCAATTTTTATTTGACCGTTTTTGCACTATTTTTAATTCTTTTGTTTGTTTTTGTAAATGTAGCAATTTTTTTACAATGCTAAATTGTAATTCCACTTCTATCCTACTCGAAGAACAATAAAAATTGCGACTATCAACCACTAATTTCTATGATTTCTAAGCAGATGAAATATTTTTTATATTGTGTTAGGTACCGTATGTTTTTTTATTTTATTCATTCAACCGTTTCTGATTCAACCGATAAATCCTTGTGGCTGGTGGTTTAGGTCAAACGTTACGAAATAATGTTAATTTTGAAAACCAGAACCCAAAAGGCAGAAAAGTCCGAGAAAAGTCTAATTTGTTGACCTGAACAATCAGTCATCTAAAATTCAA
>JAFGUD010000194.1 GCA_016938685.1 Bacteroidales bacterium
CCGGCTGATATCCCTTTATTGTCTATAAATTGCTGAATCCGTTCCTTCATTTCTGTGAAATTTTTAGGTTTTAAAAAGCATCCAAATATTAACCTCTAAACAGAAATTGCTTTGCACAAATGTAATTATTTTATTTAGAAATGCAAATAGGTTATGTTTTGTTCGGAAGTTACAAAATCATAAAAATCATAATAATTGAATTATAAATAAAATTAATTAATCATGTTTAATTATCTGGAAATAAATTATTTATTCTGATGTAACATTACAGATATTTAGTTTTTCTATCTATATTAACCAAAATACTATATTTCAGTTAATATAGTTGTATTTAAAATATTAATTTTAAGAACTATATAATGTATAATTTGTTATTTTAGTTATTGATTTATTATGCTCAATTAAATGATGAAACATTATGATAATCATCGTCCTCATAAGTAAAACTTGAAAAATATAGTTTACATCACTGAATTACATGCGTCAATTCTTCATTTACTGATCGATTCACAAAGGTATCCTGTATTCGTTTCAAAATTAATATCTACAAATAACATATTACAAATGTTTTCCTGTTGTTTCGTTTATCTCTATACATATGTTTCAATATGGACAGATATGAACAAATATATTGTGATACTTTTTTATGAGACCCTGGTTTTATTCTTTCTCTTGTCAATAACACAAATTTTTTTGTTGGAATTTTAATTGCACATTTGGTATTTTTAAAAACTCTGTATAATATCAATTTTATATTCACTAAAATTAAAAATTTATGAGTATCGTATCACGTAAAAGAAAATATTCAAATCTCAGGAGCCAAAAGCACATCAAAAACAATTGTAAATTAATGATTATGTGCATGTTGAGATAAAATCAATACGTTCGAGAATATATTTAAAAGAAAAACAAATTACAATAATTGTACTTCATGAGGTCATTTCAGTTACTATACCTGTTTGTTTTTATTGTTTTCTGGATTTTTATCGGATTTGGTGCTTATTCATCTATACGAAAAATTATTCAAAAAAAAGGATTTAAAATTGGATATTGGGGCTACTCCATATTTATAGTAATCAGTTTTATTTTTTTATATATCTATCCCAATCAACCCCGCGAAGCAAAAAATTACTTAGTTTATTTTTATTTTAATGCTTTTCTGTTTATCGATTTTATAATTAAAATCATTTTGAGTGTATTTTTTATATTCGGCTTATTTCTCAAACAAAAACGTATTGTTTCATTTGCCGGAATTATTATTGCATCCGGACTGGGAATTGGGATACTTTTTGGATTAACCGAAGGGAAAAACGACATCAAAATCACGCGCATTGAGCTTTTGTTTGATACATTGCCCGTGGGTTTCGATAATTTCAGGATTGTTCATATTTCTGATATACACCTGGGAAGTATTTCGCAATCCGGTTCGCTTCTTCCCAAAATAGAAGAAAAAATTACTGCTATAAGCCCTGATTTGCTCTTATTTACAGGAGATTTGGTAAACAACTTCTCAGACGAAACAGAAGGCTGGGGCGAACTTTTTAATCGAATCACTTCTCGCTGTGAAAGCATTTCCATTCTTGGAAATCATGATTATGGTGACTATGCCGAATGGGACAAAGAAAGCGACAAAACAGAGAACTTTAATGTAATTGTTCAGGCACATTCAAAACTTGGATTTACACTTTTGCAAAACGAGTACAAAATTATTCACAGGGAAAATGATTCGGTTTTTATTGTTGGTGTTGAAAACTGGGGGCACCCACCATTTCCGCAATATGCAAACCTTGAAAAGGCAAGTACAGGTATTCCCGGCA
>JAFGUD010000195.1 GCA_016938685.1 Bacteroidales bacterium
CTTTCATTAGTTTTTCTCTTAAACTTTCAGAAATTTTAGTCGCTTCTTCCACTTTTAAAATGTTTGGCAGTGTTATCTCTAAATTAGCGGTGATGGTAGAACCTTTTCTCTGTGTTTTTATAGAATCAATTTCAATATTTTCTTTTTTGGCAACTGATCTTATTTTTTCTTCAATTTCTGGACCTGCCGAAACATCAAGCAAAGAGTCAACCGCTTCTTTGCCTAATGAAAATGATCGTTTAATAATATAAAAACCAATAAACAGGGCAAGCAAAGAGTCAATATAAACCCAATATCTGGATAAAAACAAACCAACAAAGACCGCAACCGAAGCATAAACATCTACTCTTGAATGAAAACCATCAGAAAGCAAGACCATTGAATTTTCTTTTTTACCAAAATGAATTTTTAAACGAGCCATTATTTCGTTGACCAACGCTGAAAGAATCATTACTCCAAAAGCCAAAACCGGAATTCTTATTAAAGAAGGATTTAAAAATTTCTGATATGCTTCGTAAATAATCCCGGCCCCTGTCCCAAATAAAATTAAAGTGATAAAAAAACCAGCCAGGACTTCAAATTTATAATGACCGTAAGGATGTTTTTGGTCTTCTGGCTTTCTGGATATTTTAATTCCAATATAGCCGATAGCCGAAGAAAATATGTCCATAAAAGAATGAATACCTTCGGCTAAAATAGCGGCTGAATTAGAAAAAATACCGACAGTAACTTTTCCCCCGGCTAAAACTATATTTGCCAATATTGAAATAATTGCTACTTTTTCTTTCATTTTAATTCCACACTTATTTTATTAATAATCTCTTTGAATGATTTTTTATATTTTGGATTTATTTCAGCAACCGGTTTCATTTTTATCGTTGATTTGACGAAATCTTTTCGGTAGGGGATTTTTCCAAGAATTGGGATTTTATTTTCTTCGGCGAATTTCTCTATTTCTCTGTAAAAATTTTTTGCCAGATCAGATTTATTTATAACAATTCCATGCTTAATCCCAAAATGATGGGCTAAATATAAAACCCTTTTTAAATCAAATAAGGCAGAGGGTGTAGGTTCCGTCACTCCAATAATATAATCAGTACCAACCAAAGAGGCAATCACCGGACAACCGATCCCGGGTGAAGAATCTATAATCATTATATCGGCTTTTATTTTTTCATTAATTTTATCAGAATATTTTCTTACTTCAGCCACCACTTCTCCAGAAGCAAGTTCTCCTAATTTAAGCTCGCTGGAGACTAA
>JAFGUD010000196.1 GCA_016938685.1 Bacteroidales bacterium
CATTCTTTTCCTCTTTTTTTCGGCAAACTTATTGTTTTTCACAAAATATTGGCTTCAAGTAACAAGGCAAGGCTAATTTTTAAAACTTTTTTATGGGAATATCTAACAGAAAAAATTGTATTTGATGCTTTCAGAAATATATTTCTTTAAATTCAATCTTTTATTCGCTTGATTTTTCTTTCTTTCATTAATACTGAGATTTTTTTCTTATCTTGCCTGTTTACAACATTGTGTTATCAATTGTTGAATTTATAATGAAAATTATGATCCATGGGAGAGTTTATAATTTTTTTTGAAGCTTTTGATTCTCGTTGTCATTTTTATTAGATGTTTTTGGATTGAGACCTTAATCATGCTGATTTGATAATTTCAATCAAATATTCAAATATAATTATAGACTGCTGAATTTTTAAATGTTTTCACTTTTACAAATTATCTTTACCTGCCTGTGATATTTTCTATTCTTTCTTTCTTTTAAATGGATTTGCCAAATGAGCCATTAAACCTTTGCAAAGGATACAAAACATTTCTCCACCTACGCACAATTAAACTATAAAAACTTTTTGTGCTATAGAAGTCTTACAAGAATGGTTGAAATTAGTAAAATAAATAAATATATGCAAACTTTACAGTCATCATAAACCAGAGGTACCTAGTTGCAGATTCTCCGGAGAGCTGAAGGAAACTGAACACCCGAAAACTGACCTGTTTATTTCATTTTATTGCTGTGACCGACTCATTTTTGCATTGTCCTTTAGTGCTTTGTGAAACGCCCTCAAAATTTTATTATTGGTTTCTGCTATCGGTTGAAATATGTGCAGTAATAACGGTTTTTGTCAACTTTGTCATGAATTCAAAGTATAAACTTAAAATATGTTTTTTTATCAAAATTAAATAGGTATTCGTATAAAATTGTTTTCTTGCCAGAAAAAAACAATACCAAGGAAAGATGAAATTTCCATTTTTTATGATCAAAATCCATTTCAATCCGATACTGATGATGGCGCATTTCAAAGAATCGTGATGAGCTTCGATTCCAATCCTCTACATCTCGCGTTTATTGCTCGTCGGATCTTAATTAAAATCTTTGTTCACATCACGAAACTTTCGTCCATCGCATGGCATTTTAATGGATGTCGAGTTGAGTCATAAAAGTTGTGCTGTGTTTAATTAAAATAAATTATGAAACCGGCCAGTCGATGGACACGAAACAACGAAACACCATCTGGAAAACAGTCGCCTTGAGACCCTGATGACTTATCAGTTAACCAAATTAATGAATCTCAAAGAGCCAGTTTGGCTAATAAAAATGGAAACGAATACAAAGAGTCACGGAAAATATTTTATTTCAGAATGTTTTCTTTGATGTTTTTTTTTCTTATTTTCAACAAAATAATGAAGACGTTTTTGGGACGTTTTGACGACGAAAAGGGATATTCTGGTGCAGCTTTATTGCTATGCAATTTCTCGAGAAAATTCGTTCCTTTTTTCTGCCTGTTTCAAGAATTCTTTGAAGTCTTCCGAAAATTATTGAATCGTGATCTTTCCAAAGCACAAAAAAATTAAATGAAAATATATTGGAGTTCAACATTTCTTCAAATTATCGCAATTGGGAGTTAATATAATTAAACAATAGTCAAATTGGGAGTCAAATCATCGCTAACAACATCACCATATCTTTTATGAACTCTCGCACTCTCTTCTTGTTGGCTGATGGTGGTGAAACAATCATAACTTTTTATTATTATGATATGTCAATATAAATGTAAATTCATAAACATTATCGTGTAATTTCATTGTTTGATTCTCAAGAGTTTTGTCAAAATATTGTTGATTCAAATTAATTGTGATGTCAATTTGCGTCAATTTTGAAGCAATAAAGCTAGTGAATCATGTGATGATTTATAAACTTCTTTTGATGGTGCAGTAAAAAAATCTCGAAAGATGGTTTGTTTGAGCA
>JAFGUD010000197.1 GCA_016938685.1 Bacteroidales bacterium
CCTCTTCTTTTGCAATCTGGTTTACCTGGTCAATAATATCCTGCAATTTTTGCTCAACCTTCATTTTTTTAAGCATTTCCAAATTTCTCTCCAACTGCTTTTCAAGGTCTTCAAATGTAAGGTTCATATCTTCAGTTAACTCATTCATTTTTTGACTGTTAAACTCATCAGCGAGTTTATTAAACTCTTCCATCAGTTTTTTTAATTCATCGGTAAAAACTTCATCGAGTAATTCTTCAATCTGTTTTTGTTTTTCCTGAATTTCAGCGCTTTGATTATTAAATGAATTTAAATAGTTATTCAGATTTTCATTGTCCTGTTTTATCTGATTGTACAATTGTTCCAGTTTGTTTTGTTTCGAAATAATATCACTAACCATCTGCGACTTTTCCCATTCCGACAGGTTTGTGTCCATATTTTTCATTTGCAGATTATTCAAATCTTTTTGAATTTCCTGCGAAAGTTTCCGGCTCTTTTCAAGATTAGCTTCCAACGCATCAAACTGTTCCTTATCATTTTTCAAAATCTCATCGCGATTCGGAAATTGAAAGGTAAAATTATCAGAAGTTGTTGTTTTATAATTATTTACAACATCATTATCAGTAACAGAGAAATAATAAGATATTGTACCTTCTTTCTTCTCCAAATCGTTAAAATCGAAGCTGAAATAAAACTCCTGATCGGTGAGCAGCGGAACAACCGGAATTGAAATTGCAGAATCAGAATTTTCGATATTAAAATGAAATTTAAGGTTTGAAAATCCATAATCGTCACTTACAGTTCCTTTAAAGAAAAACCGGGTAAGTTGCAGTGAATCTTTTACTTCAGTAACTTCAATTTCCGGGAAAAGATCGGGTACAACTTCAATTGCATACGACAAAGCCAACTCCGGCTGCGTAATACTGTTTTGAATAAAAACATTGTATCCGGCTGATTTATAGAATGTTGAATTAACAACAAATGTTTCACCCTCTTTCCTGGCAATAAACCGTGTGGAATCCTGCATTACAATAAATACCGAGTCAATGTCAATTCCGCTAAAACTCCATTCAACCCTTGTACCAACCGGAACCTGCAAATCACCTAAATTATCAATCACCTGATTTTGCATTCCGGTGTAAGCCGGAGGATAAACAGTTGTTTTAAATTGAGTAATTCCGGGTTTTGGTAACAACTGCAAACTAAACTGCTCAGAATTAAATTTTAAATCGGTAAAATAAAACCTCACCGGGTTGATAACTGAAACAAGTTCATATTCAAACTCGCCTGCTGCAACCGATTTCATCAGGTAATTATTGCCTTCAATGTTAATATACACTATTTCAGGTATTTCAGTGCCTTCAACTTTTACTTTTACAGTAAACGAATCTCCCTTTTTAACCTGTAACGAAGTGTTTTCGATGAAAAAATTAAATGGCGCAGGTTTTAAAAAAGTAGTATTAAAATGTACCAACCTGTTTGTCGATTCTAAAAACACATCTTTGTTAGCAATAAAAATTCCTGTTGAAATTAATACACTAACTATCAGATAAACAAATATATATCTTATATTTTTAAATTGAACAGCTTCATTGAAATCAAATATTTTGAGTTGATCAATTTTTTGGTCGATACTCGCTAATACTAGTTCGTTTGAATATTGTCCGGTTTGTAAATCGTGTAATTCAATAATATTTAAAAGCTTATCATCGATACCGGAAAAATGTTGCTGAATTATCCGGGTTACCGATTTTAAATCCATTGCACTGATTACATTTAAAATTTTAAGTAACGGAATAAAAAGAAACTGTATAAGAAGTAAAATGCTGAAAATCAGAAATCCAAAGAAAACAGTTTTTCTTACCAACGGGCTTAAATAAACAAAATATTCAGTAATAGAAATAGCTGTGTAAACCGTAAGAATGAAAAAAAGCGATACAATCAGCCCACGAAGCAACTGATAAGTGTAGTATTTTGCTTTAAACGAATTCAGTTTTTCAACAAGTATGTTAAAATTATTAGTCATTAAAATTAATTTATTTATTTTCAGCTATTTACAATTAACTGTATTGTTAATAAACCTGCACTAAACTGCTGAAAAAACAAAAGTAATCTTTTAAAACAAAATTTGCATTCTTCAAAAGTTTATACATATATCCTTAAAAGTTTAAAAACATCAATTCTTTTTAAGTTTTTAAAACCAAAATATTCACAGTTTACACACTTGTTAAAAGCTTAAAAAATCAGATAAAACTAACTATTAACAGGTGTTTAAAACTTTAATCAAATACTTACATCATAACAAATTAAACATCAAAAAAGATGTTTACAACAGTGTAAAAAAAGTGTTGAATTCAAATTCATAAAAAATGAAAAATAGAAATTAACAACTATCAACAGTGTATAATAACCAATATTAGATTTTATATTTGTTTAAGAAAATTAATTAATAATATAGTTTGTGAAAATCCTGCTTGTAGAAGACAACCTGATGAACCAAAAGGTAGTGATGTTTAACCTTAAAAAATTAGACTCCGAAATTTTAGCTGCTGTTACCGGTTCTCAGGCCATCGATTTATTCAAAAACAACACTTTCGACCTGGTTTTAATGGATATTATGCTTCCCGAAATGGATGGCTATGAAATTACCGCGGTAATCAGAAAAATTGAAAAAGAAAATCATGTGGAAAAGCCAGTTCCAATTATTGCCTTAACTGCAAATACTTACGATAACGATAAGGAAAAATGTTTTAATGCAGGAATGAACGACTATCTTTCGAAGCCTTTTAATGCCAGGCAGTTAATTGAAATGATTGAAAAATACATGCC